>NZ_ALBR01000061.1:0-9284 GCF_002081505.1 Bacillus sp. CDB3
ATTTTACTAATTATATAGTAATAATATTAATATAAAATTTTACTAAATAGTTAAAAAACCCAAAGGGAACCTAAGTCCCTTTACGGGTTTTTTTTATAGTTTTTTTTTATGTTGTTTAGAAATCTTTTTCCATCTATCTCGTTCCGCTCTTGCCAGAGTAATGTTTTGTTTTCTCATAACATATGCCAATTCTCTTTGCAACTTTTTATAACTTAGCAAGCGCTCTACAGGTATAATTCCGTTATCTATAGCACCTCGCACTGCACATCCTGGTTCACCATCATGTTTACAATCTCGAAAGTGGCAAGTATTTGCAAGATCTTCAATATCAGAAAATGTAGTTTGGATTGCCCCGCTTCCTTCCCAAAGCTGAAGTTCTCTCATACCAGGAGTATCAATTACTAAACCACCACTTGGTAATTGGAATAATTCACGGTGAGTTGTCGTATGTCTCCCTTTACTATCTTCTTCACGTATATCTCCAGTTTTTGCTACAACTGTTCCTGTTAATGCATTTAACAAAGTAGATTTCCCTGCACCTGAAGATCCAACTAAGGCAATTGTTTTTCCTAGTGAAACAAATTGTTGCAATGATTCTATTCCGACGTACGCTAAGCTATCAACAACAAATATAGGAACACCGATTGCTACTGCTTCAGTTTCTGCAATTTTTTGTTCCACATCTTCACATAAACTACTCTTCGTTAAAACAATAATAGGCATTGCACCACTCTCATAAGCCAATAGCAAATAACGTTCCATCCTTCTTACGTTGAAATCATGGTTAAGAGCATTCACTAAAAATAGATAATCTACATTCGCTGCTATAATCTGTTCTTCAGTTCTTGTTCCAGCTTCTTGTCTTGAGAAAGAGCTTCTTCGCTGAAAAATCCGATGAATAATCGCTTTCTTTTCATTCTCTATTTTCTTTATATACACCCAATCACCAACTGTTGGATAATCCCCTTTCGTTATTGCTTCATGCCGAAACTTCCCAGACAGTTCTGCCATGTATTCACCATCATTACAAATAATGCGATATATATGCTTATGCTCAAGTAAAATACGACCTACTTCATAATCCTTTTCTACAGCTTGATTTTCAAAAAATGAATCCCAGCCGAACGATTCTAAAATATTTTGTTTCAAATGAATATCCTCCCTAGTTTGTACTAAGTGGAAGGATTGCGAGTTACCTTATATAATATCGCTCTTTCCGTCCACCTTTGTATTTGGTTTATTATTCATATACGTCAATTTCGCCATAATACATCACCCCGTTCTTATTTTAATTACTCTCATTATATGGAATATCCATATAAAAAGCTACCTTATTTAACACAATTTTCAAATAACTTATTTTTTAGCATTCTAATTTGTCCGCGATGACTAATTTCATCTTCTAGCACATGAAACCAAAGGTAGTGCTGATTATACACTACACCATTAGGCCACTGTCTTTCTGACATTAGCCATTTATCATTCTGTTCACTCAAACACTTTAGTGTTTCTTCTCGTACTTTTTGCAACAGTTGTACATAATGCTGTATTTCATGACCACGAATCGTTCTCCCCGCTTCTCCTAAATACAGTGCATCTTCCCATACTTCTAATTCTTCTTTTGTGAAATCACGATTTTGAAATGAAATATGCTGATGTACTTTTTCTATAGCCGCTATATGCTTTAATAAAGCACCAATTGAATTTCCACCACTTGGCATACTTAAATCTAATTGCTCAACTGATAGATTTTCTATTTCCTGTAATGTTACCGCCCTCGTATGCTCCAGCATACTTACTAATTCACCTATATTTTTTGTATAACCATCTACACTTCTTACTCGATAATCTATATTCATATCACGCACCCCTTTCTGCATTCATATTATTAAAAAAGTTATTCATATAATAGACTGAAATATATCGGAATTTTCTGTTATAATTAAATTGAATAAGGAATGTACCCAAACAAACTTTCTCAATATGCTTATATGAAATATTAAAAGGAATCAATATGAAAAAATCGAATCTTATTCACTAAAAGGAGTGGATTCGATGGAAATGTATCAATGGCTAACTGCTGTTCTAGTTGGTGGCATTACTGGCTTCGTTTCCCATCTGATCAATAACCAAGGCAAGTTATTGCTTCCACGCCGTTTAAAAACTTTTTTCCACTTTGGGTTTTTAACCGATATATTGACCGGTTGCCTAGCTGCACTTCTTGGACTCGTTTTATTCGATGTCACCACAATAAAAGAAATTATAAAAGTATCTATTGTAACTGCCATCTCAGGTCAAACATTTTTACTTCATCAAGCTTTAGGTGGTGAACAGGCTAAAAACACGCAAATTGGGAAAGCTGATGAGAAAATTCAAGAAATTGACAAACTATTACGACGTTAATCTATACTTTCTTTAAAAATTATTGTTATAATAAAAAATAAATATTTTCTATTGCGTCGTTTGTCAGAAGAAAGGGTGTTTCGTATGACAAAAAAGAAAATAGAAGATTTCTTAACAAACACCGAAAAAGAGGAACTGCTAGAAAACTATAAATGTTTACGAGAAGCCCGCACAAAAAGCGAAGCTAACTATTTTGGTGAAGCAGTAAACCATCTATTAAATAAAGCTAAAAAACGAATTGTTGATGATGCAGGAATACATGATGAAAATGCAGCAACTGTTCAATCAAAGAGAAAAGCACTGTTTTAGCTAAAACAGTGCTTTTTATTACGGCATTTTTCACATTACTTTCACATCTATCTCACAAACGTATGTACTTCAATATAGTAAACTAGGTATATCCTTTTCCAAGGAACGATATGCCGATATATAAATCCCTATCTCTTTAGGGATTTTTTATTTTTTTGGATTTCCCCGATTTATTTTTAAAGGCTTTATGATGCAATTCCTGTTTCACTATCTTCATTAAGCTTTTCACTTTTTCTAAACAAAAATAAAGCTCCTATATATAGTAAAGCAGTAAAACTACCTACAAGTATAAAATTGTGAGATGCTGCAAATAACATTCCTGCTATTGCCGCTCCAATCATTTGGCCAATATACATAGAAGCATTAGCCAGAGCGGCTCCTGTTCCTCTTGCTATACTAGACATATTTTGTAAGCGCCCCATCATCAATACAAACAAAATTCCTGTCACAAAAAATAAAACAAAGAAAAATAACTCTACAAATATAATGTTCTGTAAATGAGGAAGTATGACATATAGCACTGCTGTAAATACAATTCCACCATAGAACGAAAGGTTATAACCAATTTTATTTACGATTCTCGGCCCAAAAATGTTACCAGTTAAATTTCCTAATCCTAATACGAGCATAGCTGTACCTACTTCATGAACTTGTAAGCCAAATTGACTGGAAAGCCACACACCAAAGAATGAAAATGCTGCAAAATTACCAGTTTGAAAAACAAAATATGCAAAATAAGAAAGTGAAACCTTTGATTCTCTAAGTAATTGTTTATAGCGCTTGAATATATTTTTTTCATTTCCACCTATTTGAACTGGCTGTATTTCTGGTAATGCAACATAAATAAGAACGACAAGTAGTGCTGATAATATACCAATGACGAAGAATGGTGTTGTATAATGTATCGTTGCTAAATATGCTCCAATTGGCAGGCCTAGAATTTGGGAGATTGATAACCCTGCTGTTGCAATCCCAATCGCTTTCACAATTTGCTTCTTCTCTATAAGTAGTGGAATAGATGCCCACACTTGCGGAGATACAAACGCTGCACTTACACCTGCTAAAAATCGAAAAATTAGCATCCATAAAAAACTAGGTGCAATTCCGCACAAAAACGTACTAATTGCGAAAAAAATCATACCTAGTATCATTACTTTTTTTCTGTTTAATCCATCTGATATAGGACCAGCGATTAGCGCAAATCCAGCATATCCTAAAGCATATGAACCAACCATCCATCCTGACAACTCAGTTGAAACATGATACATCTGTTGTAAAGTTGGCAAAAGTGGTGAAATTAAAAATGTATCCGTACCAATCATAAACATTATCATAAAGAATACAGCTAGTACTCTGTTCATTTAGACCTTCTCCTTTTATATAAAAAAGAGGGCACTACCCCATGCCTATCAAGCTAAGCTTATATAAGTTTAATTTTACGTGAGATTTTTCTTTTTTCTAAAGATTCAGTGTAAGTTCTTTAAAGATCTGCATGCCAAATAAACCCTATGGGGGTTCAATTTTTTAGATTACGCTACATGATTGTGAGACATAGAAAAGTTATATACGACGCCTAAGATATCAAATACTGTTTTCTTCTCATACCTATGGGATTTCCCTCCATTTTTCTGTAAGAGTTTGAACAGACGAAACAATATCTTTGTTAAGTCTTGGGTGTCTTTTTGTAAAGATTGATAAATAAGTTGAAAATAATCTTTTATGATATAAATTGCTTTATATTCACTTAATTCTCGTTTCTTCTTGATAAGGAGTAATTGGCGCATTTGAAACATGGTGGAGGAACAAAGAAGGATACTAATTAATTGTCCATATAAATGACATTCTAGTCGTTCTAATTTTACAGAATTACAGTGATGAATACGAAAAAATGATTTCCATGTTTTAAATATCAATTCAATTTGCCATCGTAAGGAGTAAAAATCGTATACCTGTTCCCTTGGTAGATATTCCGAAGGAATATTCGTAATGTAAAAGCACTAAGCCGCTTGCTACGTTCTTTATAGGTGATTTGCTTTTTGTGTTCTTTAGCTGCCAAATCCTTTTGTCTACGTTTCATTTGCGTATCAGTTAATTTATACATAATTAGTCTTGCAGGGAGCTTTTGATACATTCCAATATAAATCTCAGGAATTTCATATGTTTCACCGGATTGTAATTGTTCAATAAATTGTTCCATATCTAGTTGGATATACTCAGATTGCTTTTTTATGGTTCCATTTTGAAAGTATTCGGGCTCTTTATTCTTCTGATATATCCGTGTATTGAGCTTTAATCTTGAAATAAAATAAGCATTACACTTGTCTATAGTATATAGGTCTTTTAAGTCGAAGTATCCTAAATCCCGTATACATACATCGTTCGATTGAAGAGACGTTAAACAATTAGATCCATAAGTTTTATCATTGTGCTTTCCTGATCCTACATGAACATGTAGAAACTGACCACTTAGTAAATCATACTCTAGTTGAATTTTCACACCAGCATTTTGACCACTACCACCTGAACCTTGATATGTAGAAGCAAATTTATCCGGAACCTGAAAATGTGTAGAATCCAATACACGAATACGACGAAAATAGTTTGTATACAGAGTTGTAATTTTGTTAGTGGAACAAAATTGTTGATGAAGTAAATACGCTAGTATTTGTTGTAAAAACTGTGCAGCCTGAGAATTAAAGCGTTGATTGAGTCCTTCTGGACTCATAGAAATACCTGTGTTAGCTTCTAATCGACTACATAATTGTGCCAATGAAGTATGAGCTATATTTTGGCTTAACCAAACACACAGAGCTACTAAATCTTGTGCACGATATTTACTTCTTCGTTGAACAAAACCTATTTCCCTAGCTAATTTCTCTAAAGCATGTGGTGACATATGTCGTTGTAATTCTTTAGAAAACAATTCTAGTTCATCAGAAATCGATAAATTCATATCAAAAACGCCATCCTTTCTGTATACTTCTACAAAAAGAATAGCGTTTTTTTTGTTATATGAATACAAATTTATCTTAGCTAGATAGGCGCGTGGTGCTACCTCTTAAGGGTTTTATTGATGTGTTTGAAAAATCTTGTTACGAAGTAATTTTTTATTTAAAAACCCTACAATTAATTGACGTATTTGCGGATCAATTGTAAGACCAATAATCCCAAATATTAAGCCAGTAAGTATTAAAGCTACTAGCGATGGTAAATTGATTAATACGGTACCATAGATACCGTAACTAATTGCAAATGCTAAGACATTGAATATGATTCCTTTAAACAGTAATTGGAAACCTTTATGAACAAATAAAGTAAATCCTAGTAATAAGGTTCCTTCTGTTAATATAGATGCTACCGCAGTACCTATCATTCCGAATTTGCTTCCTAATACTATATAACTAATAATAGCAACAATTAGGCCAATTGCCATTGTTGTTGTTCGTTTCCATTGTTGTCCAATTGTTGTTAAATTATCAGCAAGTGGATAGTTGATGGATTGTAAAATGACCATAAAGGCCAAAATAGCCAGAGCACCACCTGCTGATGCATATTTTTCACCTAATAAGGTTACAATCCAAAATCTTGGATCAGCAATAAATGGAATAGCAATTCCCATTCCTAAGAAAGACATAAGTTTTAATTCAAAATGTGATAGTTTCCTATGCTCATCAAGTTTTTTTTCATTTCCAAATGCAAATAGCTTTGGATAAAATGCTGCTGCCACAACACCTGGTATTTGATAAAGTACTGACGGTATTCGTGAAGCCACTCCAAAATCGGCAATATCGCTTCGTGAAGCGACTTTTTCCAATATAATCGGTCCTAATTGAGGTAGCAACATAATGATAATACCGTTTATTGTGAAAACAAGCAGCTGATTTAAAATTTTATTGTCCCACCCTTTATGGATGGTTGTATAACGAATAACCATTATAAATGCTATAAGTCCTGTAATAAGACTAGATGCTCCATACATAGCTGCAACTAGCATTATATTCCACTTAAAGGCTATTCCTAATAGAAGAGCGGCTGCAGCTGTCAATCCTTGCAGAACAGAAATAACAGCTGTAAATTGCATACGTTCCGTTACTTGGAAATAAGCCATTCCAACTCCTTGTAAGGTTGCACCAAACATTGTCGGCAGTACGACTAAATACACTGTAGAGCGTAAATAAGGATCCGTATAGAAAAATTGTGCAAAAATGATGAAGGAAATAGAAATTACAACGGCTAATACTAATCTCACTCGTAAATAACTACTTATGAGTATGCTAATATTAGCCTCTTGCCTTGTCCCTTCACGCATAAAGGTATGTGTTAAACCGGCATCTGTAAAATAACAAACAACTGCTGAAACAGCTAATGCAACGATTAACATACTATAGTCGTCTTTTGAAAAATATCTGGCGAACAGAATGGTAGCAACAGCAAGTACAAAGCGAACAATAATGTTACCTACAAATAAATAAGATGCATTTTTAAGGATTTTGTTTGTTTTCATTGAAAATACCTTTCTATTCTTTAGAGTCAACTGTACCTAGAAATAAAGATGCCTCAACGATTTGGATAAGTATTTGAGTAACTAGTTGTATTAAGTCTTAAAGTTTATGATAAATTCCTACTTTTATTTAATTGAATACTTCTAGTTCTTTTGCAATAATAGGTGATTGACATTTATTCCTATCATCTACGACTACCACTTCAACTTATCATAATATTGATTACATCGTTTCCTCAAGGGTTTTTTCACATTATATAACAAAATAGTCAAAATTTATTTTTGTTCTATCATAGAATTTTATTTTTCTATCTTTTTAAAATTTGTATTATATATACAAACCCGTTACAAAAAAAGATAAATATGAGAATCTTTGTATAAGTTTATAGAAAATTAACTCCCTGTTTTAATTTAAACATTGTGAAAGAGATAGATGATTTTTAGAAAGACGGTTTGTGATAAAAAAGTGAATATACTATACAAACAATCTTAAATTGAATTTTAAAAAACGTATTTTGAACGTTATCTCAAGGTCATTGATAGGTAGATACAAATTTATCTTAGCTCGATAGGCATAAAGACAACAAATCACCCCAAAAACGAAAAAATGAGCTCTTGTTAAGGGTTAACTCAAAATTTCGTTCTGGGGGTACTATAAAATTTTAGCTTGATGGCGATGGGGCACTACCCCTCTTTTCAACTAATCTTCTAAAATAGATTCGATTTCTTTCATAATCTTTTTATTCAATGAAACGTCCACTGCTTTTACACTTTCTCTTATTTGCTCTGCCCGTTTCCCACCAGGAATAACAGTATCAATTCCTTCTTTGTTTAATAACCACGCTAACGCTAAATGAGACACTTCTATATTATTTTCATTAGCTATACCTTTTAGCCTTTCAACTTTCTTATAGTTACTCTTATATGTATTTTCTGCAAATAAATGTACACTTTGGCGCCAATCGCATTCATTCAATTTAAAATCTTCTGTATATTTACCACCTAATATTCCAAAAGCAAGAGGTCCATACGGAATAAATGAAATATCTGCTTCAATACAATACGGCAATAGTTCTTCCCCAGCAGTACGATCTAACATATTATAAGGCGCTTGTACAACATCTATATCTCCATATCGATTTGCTTCTTTTAATTGTTCTACACTTACATTTGAAATCCCAATCGAACGAATTTTCCCCTCTTCCTTTAAACGGGTAAGCTCTCCAATTGAATCTATGTAACTTGTTTCAGGATTTGTAAAATGTAAATAATATAAATCAATATAATCAGTTTGTAATCTTCTTAAGCTATTTTCCACAGCATTTCTTAAATAGCTTGGTTCATTGTTAATATACGTTTCTCCATTTAATAACGGCTGAATTCCACCTTTTGTAGCAAGTACAAATTCGTGGCGTTTTCCTTTCAATACTTCTCCTACCAATTCCTCTGATCTACCGAAACCGTATGAATCCGCTGTATCAAAAAATGTAATACCTTGCTGAATAGCTTCTTCTATTAATCGCTTTCCTTCTTCCTCATTCACATCAGTGTATAAATTATGTCCCCCTACTGCATTCGTTCCTAACCCCAACTTAGAAATATTTAGTCCTGCCTTTTGCAATTTTGTGTACTTCATTTTTTCTCCCCCTATATTTCTATGTTATAGTGCAAATAACTTAACTTATACGAGCAGGTGAAAAAATGCGTACACTCTATCATCCAAATCGAGAAGAAATTCAATTCTCTTCCGTCTTATATGCACTTAGCGATCAAATCCGTTTACAAATTGTAAATATGTTACTTGAGAAAAACGAACAATCTTGTGGCTCATTAAACATCCCTATCGCGAAATCAACTTTATCTCATCATTTCAAAGTTTTACGTGAATCAGGTGTTATGTATACACGCCTTGAAGGAACACAACGTTTCATTTCAATTCGTGAAGAAGATTTAAATACTCGATTCCCTGGTTTATTAGATGTTGTAATACATGCGACAGAACCATACTAAAACACATCTACTACTACTACTACTACTCTACGTAGTGTTTAACGTTACGTTTGTTAAATTT
>NZ_ALBR01000062.1:0-21799 GCF_002081505.1 Bacillus sp. CDB3
GTTACGTTTCCGTTTAGGTTTAAGTTAGTAGTTAGTTAGTAACTACAGTCGACGAACAACGAACCTAAACTAAACTAAAAACTACTCTACTATTATACTATAGTGAGATGTTTTTTTAGTATTTTTCTATTCTTTTAATAAAGTAAAACTTTAATCAGTGAGGATTTCGTTCATCACCCACTGCTAAATCATCCATTTCCTGCAATGTTACTACCCCCGTATGTTCCATCATACTTACAATATACATCCAGGCGCTATAAATTAGCTACAAAACCATTGACACACAAAAATATATAATCCCAACAATTACTTTTTCACCCGTTAGGAATACATGCGCTTCATTCTTTTTTACTTTATTTTTGTACTGGACCCTTTGGAAACTTTAAGGATTTGATTACATTTTATACACATCATTAATATAGGACCACCCACCTGTTTCAATTCCTGTAGTTGCTTATGCTCGCACTTCCCCATATGATTACCTCCCTTATCATATAATTAGGCCATTTTGTAATCACCATAACTACCAGGTCCATTCCTAATTTAAAGTTTGAATAAAACGTTTAAACGCCGATACCCCTTCTTCGTCTCGTTTAAAAACACCAGCATCTTCAAGCGCCTGTACAAATTTCCATCCCACTTCTTCTCTTACAATCCCCTGTACATTTTGTTCATCTATCCGATTTCCATATTTAGTTTTTAATTGTTCTGCCCATCGTATATGATACGATTGAATATCACTTGGAATATCAAGCAAGAACTTTTTCACTTCCTGAAGCTCTGTTTTTAAACGAGCAGGAAGTACAGCTAATCCCATTACCTCAATTAGGCCAATATTTTCTTTCTTAATATGCTGTACGTCCTCATGAGGATGGAAAATACCTAGCGGATGCTCTTCACTTATACGATTGTTTCGCAAAACTAGATCCAATTCGTACATACCATTCCGGTAGCGTGCGATCGGTGTAATCGTATTATGTGAAACTCCATTTGTAAAAGCATATATATTAACAGAAGAATCACTGTACCCCTTCCATCTACCTAGTATGTACTCACCCGTATTTACTAATTGTTCTAAGTCTTCACTCCTTAAACGAATAACTGACATGGGCCATTTGACAATAGAACATTGAATTCCTGAAAAGTCAGCTAGTTCAAAGTCGAAGTCGTTCGGTGCTTTTTCCATAGCAAATTCATATTTCCCACCTTGATAGTGATCATGGGTTAGAATAGATCCTCCTACAATGGGCAAATCTGCATTGGATCCAAGAAAATAATGGGGAAATCTTTCTACAAATTTTAATAAACGCATAAACGTTTGACGATCAATTTTCATATTTCGGTGTTCTGCGGACAATACAATACAGTGTTCATTGTAATATATATACGGAGAATACTGCAGAAACCATCTTTCTTTTGCAAGATTCATATGAACCATACGGTGGTTCGAACGTGCAGGATGTCCAATTCTGCCCATATATCCTTCATTCTCAATACAGAGTAAACATTTTGGGTAGTTCTTACTTTCCAATGCTTTTTCTCTCATAATTTGTTCCGGATTTTTTTCCGGCTTCGATAAATTAATCGTTATGTCAAGGGCACCATATTCCGTTTTTACTTTATAATTTATATTTTGAGCAATTTGCTTCATTTGGATATAGTTGCTATTTTTACTTAATTCAT
Source organism: Bacillus sp. CDB3 (assembly GCF_002081505.1). Classification (NCBI taxonomy): domain Bacteria; kingdom Bacillati; phylum Bacillota; class Bacilli; order Caryophanales; family Bacillaceae; genus Bacillus; species Bacillus sp. CDB3. The sequence continues at coordinate 1,684 of NZ_ALBR01000062.1, forward strand.
AGAAGTAATCTGTCGCAGTCATCGGATTTTGTTCGTATTTCTCATAAAATAATGCATTGATAGCGGATGGTTTGGACATAAAGACATCCATAATTACGCTTGCTAAAATCTCTTTCTCATCAAATACTTTCTTAATAATTTCATGCGTACAAGCATATTCAATTAATTCTTCTAATAATTCCGGAATTTCTTTCTTTACAGACGCTGACACTTCCACTACAAAATCATCTAAGCAAAGCAGGGAAAGAATTTTATTCCTTACATATATTTCATCTTCTCGTTCAATCAATTTAGCTTCAATAGCACGATCAATTAACTGCTGGATTGTTTGATATATCATCAACGTTTTCCTCCTCGATCCTCATAGCCCTTTGGATTGTTAAGATGCCAGTTCCATGCATCTTTTATAATTTTATGGACAACCGTACGAGTTGCCCTCCATCCTCATGTAAGAATCTCTTTCTCCGAACAAACTAGTAACATACCTCGGTCGCCCACTCATTTTGTAAGCTATTTTATTAAAGTATACGTATGTAAAAACACTTCCACAATAAACATCTTGTCGTGTTTTTTAGACATCTTGCTTTTCATTTGTAAAAATCCACTAAAAAACATACGAAAGGAAAAAGATTTTCAAGAGAAGTTTCCAATGGTTCAATGAACACAATAAGGCCTATCTCCTTGGAGATAGGCCTTTACTTTATGATGTTACTCTATCTATGAAACAACCTTCAACTTGAATCAGGCTCTTTACCTCAAAACTTAATTAGCCTCTGCTCCTGAAGCCAGCTTTTCAATACGTAGATTATCTAAAATAAATGTACCTGCTCCAGTATCTCCGTTTAAACTAGTTCCATCACTAAAGATTCCTACATAAGTTTGGCCGTTCTCAGAACCTGTCACCGTAAACTCTACTGTTTTTGTGTCAGTCGATGCATTAAGAGTGTTATTCACACTTAGTCCCTTTGCACTTGCGATGTCTCGAACATCAATTTCTTGATCCCCTGAAATAAAGCGATATGCGTTTGCTGTTGTTTGATAATCAAATGATACTTTATATGTTACTCCTGATTCGAAACGATAATTTTGAGGAATGGTACGATACAGCAAACCTTTGTTTCCAGTGTTCACTTTAACAGACCAATTTCCACCTAATACATCATCGACTAATTTTTTGCCTGCCCATCCTTTTTGCGTATATGGAGCATGCAATTCAGACAAATGAATTCTGTTGTCTTCTACCCCTTCTGTATTACCAATAACAAATGGGTAAATGCCTTGTACCACCGTTTCAAAATCTTGTTTAAATTCCGTCGGTGAGACATTATTTTTTAATGACTTTTGAACGATCCGAACATCATCAAATTTTGTGTTTCCTTTTCCAGAATCACGGCTGAGAGTTAATTTAGCTTTATTAGTTACAGCTGTAAAGCTCACTTGCATGATTTGCATTTTGCTATTGTATCCATCATTTGTGGCATGTGAATCTGCCTTAACATAGTTCTTTTGCAGGCTGCGAAGTGTGTAATTACTAGCATCTTCTTTCCCACCTGTTACTGTAATTCCAGCCTTTACATCACTATTGTTTTCAACATATACCTCTGCTACATAATCTTTACCAGGTTCCAAACCAGTAAGGACACGAGAAACAGTTGTATCTTTTGATGGACTATCAATATTCAAATAGTAATCTCCACTACTTAAATTACGGTTGCTTCCAGTTTGATTCGTTCTGATGGCGCTTACAGCTTTGTTATCACCCTCAATAGTTGTATATGCACTTACTTTTCCTGTATTGAATCCAGCGTCATATATATGAGCACCCTTGCTCCAATCATAGTCAAGGATTTCCAAACCCTTATCTTTTTTTGGTACAACAACATAAGGCGTTGCCGCACTAGCTGTCAAAGTTACCTTATTATTTACGACTTTGACTTCTTTCACATCTGTTCTACCGCGATCTGTCAATTTGTATATATAAACACTAGATATACCCTTATACTCATCTGGAAGTGTCCAAGTAGTTGTACCACCTTCCAAATTCCAGTGATACAGTTTTTCAGAATCAGAAGTTGGATTTTTAAAGTCTTGTTTCACCCAAGGAATTAAATAAGCCTTTCCATCAAGTATTACATTTCCATTCAGTGTAATAACACGTTCCCTAGCATTGTCTTTTCTAGTTACATCGACAACATCCCCATTACTTGGGTCCTTCAATTTTATTTCCTTTTCTAAGTTTGTCTTGCTTTTATCACCTTCTACATCTGTCCAATTCGTTACATAATATTTTTGTAGGAATTTAGTAGGTAAATTAGTATCAAATGTCATGCGAATAAAGTTATCGAAATTCTTATCAGATTGCCATCCTTCGAAACCAGCTAATTCAAATCCACCAAGTAATGGATGGTCAGCAGTTCCACCTACTTCAGGCCAATTCAACACCCAAGAATCTCTTTGGTGATTGCTAATAAAGCGCAGTACTTCTGAGTTAATGCCCTTGCTTTCCGGACCACCGTAGTTCTTATCAGTAGCCCAATGTTGCCACGTTGAATAATTGGCCATAGAACCACCAAATTCCGTTGTTAATCTCCAACCTCTATCTTTAAATTGATCTGCTATTCTATTTGATTCCCATTGATTTTGATACCATACATCCAAATAAATAAAGTCAAGATCTGGAGCAGCAGTTTTCAATTCATCTAGTCTTTTCGCACGCGATCCAGAATACAAATCTTTTAATTTATTAATTGTATAAGATTGATCTAACCATCCCCATCCTAAAGAACTTGGACGATCAATAAAATCATTATTGAAAGCTTTCGCTTCAGGATAAGTTTCTTGAGCATTTATATGGACACCAAATTGGGTATTATACTTACGCCCCTCTTTAATAAGCGTATTTAAATCTTTAACGCCGCCCATACGTTCACCCACATCACCATAATCTGGATGACCACTATCATGCCCTTCGTTTGCATATCCTTTTAATATTACAGCTTGCCCCAATTCATCTGTAGCAAGGGCAACCTTTTTTACATTATCTGATGTTTTTAAGAATGGTTGTTGTGCTTGTGATCCGAAATTCATTGCAATACGCATTCCAACATTATTGTTTACATCTTGGTATCCTTTAATGTCTTGCATAATATCACGGTATGCAATCGCCGCATCCTGCCAGTCTGCCTTATTATCATTATTCAAATCTTTAGCAATAGCTATTTTAATAGTTGGTTTATTCTTTTGTGGTTCTGGCATAAAATCTCTTTGGTAATAAAGTGCACTAGAACCTATTCCCATTGCTTTCGCACCATTTTTATTTACATATCGATTAGCAACTAAGTTTTTATAGCCGTCCACTTCTGAACTAGACCATACACCTGCACTCAATTCGTCAGTTGACAAGAATGCTGTATAATTTTTAGTAGATGTACCTATTTCCTCCATGGAAGAATCTACTTTTACATCTACATCACCTGTTTTCCTAACATCTGTACTAATATTCGTTAATTTAGCTTTTGCCCCTTTTTGCTCCGAATTTACCGAAATAAAGTTCATATCAGCAAACTCAACTGTCTCGATTTTGGCACTACCATTATTCTTAATTTCATCGAAACTATAAATAACCTTATTATCATTCACCTTCAAAGATACTTTAAATACAGCATCAAGGTTTTTCATTTCATCCACAACTTTTAATGTATATAGCACTTCACTATCGTTTAACTTTTCAAAGTTTACTTTAGGATAGTATAGTCCACCATTTACTTTCAATCCGTAAACAGGAGCTTCCTGTCCACTCATTACTTTATCGCCAACTTTGTATTTCACAATCCGCGGGAATACTTGGTCAATTGTGACGTCCATATACTTTGACTTTAATGTATCTTCTACTGGTGGAGTATCTGGAGGTTTTGGCGCACTATATTCTTTTATTTTGACATTTGAAATCGTAATATCGGCAGCACCTCGGCTTTTTTCAAACCCTAGTAAGCCCGCTTGATCTACACCACCTGTTAAAGTCCAAGAATCTACCTTTTTACCATCAATGTATAACGTCGCAACATCGTCCATGACTACTAAACGTAAATGGTATGTTTGTTTTGCTTTTAACGGCACGTTTGAAGTCATCGACGTCCAATTGTTTATAGGACCAAATGTTTCACCAAAATACTGATCGTTCGTATCCCCTGTACCTACATATGTGTATGTAGATGAATTTTGAACACGATAGATTAATCCAAAGCGATTCATCTTGTCAGTATTAGTAGTAACATTCGCTTCAAAAACACCATTTTTAATCGCTTTCATTTGGTTGTAGACAATTCGATTCTTTTGGGTAGATGTAACACCGAAAGTTGCTGAACCATCTTCATTATAAGTAACTTTTCCGTCGCCTGAGATAATTTTAAAGTCGCCTTCTTCTAGTTTATTATCCGTAATGTCGACAAGTTTTTCATCACCTGGATCCGTGCCTCCATCACCAGGTGCAGCTCCTAATTCAATGAGAACTTGACTTTTTTTATCTCCAAAAGCACCGAGTTTAACTGCTTCCTTACCTGTAAGGAGGTTATTTACATCATTAGGTAAAGTAACCGGTCCAAATAAATCTTTTCCATCTAATGTAATATTCATAGTGGTTCCGTTATAATCGATTTTTATGGAATGTGAGGTCCCAGCCTCTGGAAGTGGAACATTCGGTCTCGTTTTGAACCAATCACCTTTTCCTTGATATTTGTATTCATAGAACCATCCAAGTGAGTCGTAGCCTACAAAAACGAAGTTATTATTGTCAATATAATGAGGATAGAAACCAAATCTAGTATCTTCTCCCTTGGCTTCTGGAGTAAAGGTATACGCCATCGTTCCCGATTCTTTAGCGGCTTTATTTGTTCTTGAAAAATTGCGGCTTTAGCCCCATTATCATTTCCAACACCTGCTCCAAGCCTTGCATAAGACTTCCCATTTTGTTCTATTAGTACATTGACTTCGTTTCCTCCAGATGAAATTGTGACCCATGGATTAGACGTATTTGCCCCTACATGTAATGGCACAATCATACTCACTAAAAATGTTGGCACAATTAGCATAAGTGCAAGAAGGGTATTAAAAGCTCTCTTGAAATGCTTATTTTCCAATTCTTCTCCTCCTTTGAATTTTAAATTTTAGTTAAAGACGATACCTGCACATTAATTTTTAAATATACCAAAACCTGAAAGGTATCGTTTTCACTTATGTTTAGGATAGTTTTTTTAAAGTGCCTACACAATAAAGATATTGTTTCTTTTTTTAGGTATATTGTCTTTTTAAAAGCGCTTACAAAATAAGGGTATTGTTACCTTTTTTAGGTACACTTCCTTTTTGGTTACATCTCACAAAAATTCAATCGATTTGATTGTACATGGCAATTAGTGCTTATCATTTCTTTTAGAAATAAAATGTCACCCCACATATCTTGGTTGCTATCGCCTTTACTGCTCTAGACTTGCATCCTAGAGTTTACGACCATGCTGGGCGCACTAAAAAATGAGCAGGCGAATGTCTGCTCATTTTTCATCATTCCGTTTAAATGCAAATATTTTTTCAAGATATAAAGAAATGAAGGATACATAGAAGAAAAGATATTGTACTAACTTTGAAGCTCCGCTGTTTGTTTTACTTTATCGAACCATGAGTTGGCTGTCTCTTTCAACACGAGATTCAATTCTTCAGCATTCCTTTTACCAGTATCTTTTAACCAATCACGACCTGCTTGTTCGCCGCTTATAGCAAAAGGTGCCACACCGTCTTTCCAGGTTGCCCGACCACATAACACTCCGTTAAAGGTAGAACCAGATTCTTTAGCAAATCTTAATGTTTCTTGGAATAATTTAGCACTTACACCTGCACTCAGGAAGATAAACGGCAGCTCAGTTGCTTCACTTTGTTCTTTGAAAAAGAAGCAGCTTCTTCTTTTCTGTATACGAATTCGCCTGCCGTATACCCTTCCACAAAGTTCATATCCACCGGAACCTCTACTTTTAAAACATCTACTTGATATTGAGGTTTCGAGAACTCCTTCATGGCCTCAATCACTTTGTGTGGTTTTATTTTTGCGTACGCTTTACTTTTTGCATCATCATTTTCAGCATCATAAGTAACAATCTCCAAGAAAAATGGAATGTCTTCAGCAGCACACTCAGATCCGATACGTTCCATATAGACATGCTTATAGTTATTAATTTTTTCATCTTCATCGAAATCATAGTAGAGTAAGAATTTAATAGCATCGGCACCTGCTGCCTTTAATCGTTTCACTGACCATTCCGATAATAAATCCGGTAACCGTCCTACTTCTGACGCATCGTATCCAGTTTTTTCATACGCTACTATTAAGCCGGATTCTTTATCTCGGACCTTTGCCGCTGGCAGTCCGTATTCCGGATCCAAAAGAATCGCTGTTGCAAATGGTGTTAATTCCTCAGAAACCAATTCTTTGAAACGGATAATGCCCTCATCTCCAACATGACTTGCACCGCCAGACGCAATCATTTTTTTCAATGAACCACGTTGATCAATAGCCAATGCTCCAATTATGCCATTTTCAGCAGATAAACGTTTTAGAGCTTCCAATTTATTCTGGGTTAGTTCTAACATCAACATTCTCCTCTATCAATCTATTTTTTCAACATTAACGAGATCAAAATATTGTTTAAACTTATTCACATTAATATAACCAGTTTCAGCTTCCATGGTATTTAACATTCCTGTAGTCATCGCCGTTTTAAGTACAGTCTCGACCGTTTGATTTTGATGTAGTGCCACAGCTAACCCTGCAACTGTCGCATCACCAGACCCAACAGGATTGACTACTTCTATTTTTGGAATCGTAACTCTGTAATAGTCCTCGCTATGCTTGACAAAGGCACCTTCACCACCCATGGACACGATAATCCACTCAATTCCATTAAATAGTTCATGGTTTAATGCTTGCTTCAGATCAATGATTCCTACTCCCATGTTAATGCCAAGCAGCTGAGATAATTCCGCTGCATTTGGTTTGATGGCAAATGGTTTTTCTTTATGCACCAAGGCGTTTTCCAAAGATTCCCCTGACGAATCCATAATCACTGGAATTCCATTGTTATTGCACACTTCTAACATTTGATAATAAAAGTTATTCGGTAACCCTTTCGGCAAACTGCCCGAAATTGTCACAAGTGAAGCTGTTGTTAGCAGACATTCAAATTTTTCTAAAAAAGTTGCCCCTTCTTCTTTGGATAATGTCGGCCCCGATTCTAAAATCTCTGTTTGCATCCCTTCATGAAGAATGGCAATACAATTTCTTGATTCTTTTTTAATTTTTAAAAAGTCATTTGGAATATTGCCTCTATTTAACTCTTGAATAATGTATTCGCCAATCGTACCACCAAGCACACCTGTCGCTAGGACAACTTCTTCCATTTGAGCGATCACTCGCGCCACATTCAAGCCCTTTCCACCAGCAGTTTTATGAACTGTTTCCACACGGTTCACAACATCTAACTTTAATTCATGAATCGAATAAGAAATATCGACGGATGGATTCATGGTGACAGATAAAATCATTTGAAATCCCTCTTTCAGAAAAATATTTAAGCTTGAAAACGGCACACACCATCAAGATAGGTAGCTGCTAAATCCATCGCTGGCGTCAGTACAATAAAGTCAGCAGCATATCCCTCAGCGATCTTCCCACATTCGCTATCAAGCAGAATACTTTTAGCTGGTGCAGTACTCGCCATGTAAATCGCTTCCTCAGGCGCGGCAATTCCCCAATCGACGACATTTTTGACAGCATCTTTTAATTGCAAAATGCTACCTGCTAAACTTCCATTTTCCAAACGAGCCATCCCATCTTTTACTTTCACAGGAAATTCTCCCAGTTGATAAGTCCCTTCAGACATACCTCCGGCCATCATACAATCGGACACCATAACGATATTTTCTCTGCCGCGGACATTCATTAAAATATTTGAGGCGACAGGATGAACATGATGTCCATCACATATGATTTCGACAAAAACATCTTTTAGATTCATGGCTGCTCCGACCATCCCTGGCTCACGATGGTGCAGCGGACTCATTCCATTGAAAGTATGAACAAAAATGGATGCACCTTTTTCAATGGCTTCCTTTGCTTCTTCATAAGTTGCATCACTGTGGGCCAATGCCACTACAATATCTTCTCGCGCAGCGTATTTAATAAATTCCACTGCACCTTTTCTTTCAGGTGCAATCGCAATTTTTTTAATAGAATCATTTGATAATTCCTGCCAATCTTTCAACATATCAACTGATGGATCACAAAAATATTTTGTATTTTGTGCCCCTTTATGCTTTTCAGTAAAAAACGGTCCTTCTAAAAAAATCCCTTTAATTTTTGCGCCTTGCACTTTCGTGTAATTGGCACCAATCATTTCAACGACGTGATTCAACAATTCTACCGAAGAAGTTAAGGTCGTCGGTAAAAAGGATGTAACTCCGCAAGAAAGGAGTCCTACCGAAATTTGGTTCAGTCCTTCAAAATTATTGTCCATAACGTCGTGATTTCTAAATCCATGAATATGTGTGTCTACTAAACCAGGAGCAATCCAATGTCCTGTATACTCAATGATTTCTGCCGCTTCCATCGGCCTGTTTTCTGAAAAAACACCGAATTTTCCATCTTTTATTCCCAAAAAGCCAGGACCTACGACCTTCCCCTCAAGAAAAAACTTATCTGCAAAGATAAAAATAGACATGTATTTTTCCCCTACCCTAGTTACTCATATTCGTAGATAGTAACACCTTTAACGACACGATTCACCGTTCCTGTCGGTGAAGGTGTATCTGGTGTATTACCTACTTTCACGGAGGCTAACAGTGATACTGTTTGCCCAATCATGACAAAAGGTAATGCTAAGTAAGCATCTGGTACAGACTGGGCCTCTTTGCCGAATGCAAACCTGTTCCCAGCATAATTGGTTTCTCCATCAACCTCGATGGCACATATATAGCTGGCAATGTTGTCCTGCTGCATTTCTTTTAACATATCTAAATCATACTGACGTGTATAAGGATGGTTGGAAACAAACACAAAAACTAATGATTTTTCGTTTACAAATGATTTTGGACCATGCCTGAATCCTAACGGTGAATCAAACGCGGTGACGATTTTCCCAGCTGTCAGCTCTAATATTTTTAATTGCGCTTCTCTTGCTAATCCTTCTAAACTACCAGATCCTAAGTAAATAATTCGGTGAAAATCAAAATCAATCATCTCTTGGATGACGTCTTCCCTTTGAATGACACTTTCACCCATTTGATGAATCATTTTCACTATCTTTGATTTTTCTTCATTCGATAGAGAATCAAAAACGAGTAATGCCGTTAACGCCATGCAAGTATAACTTCCTGTCATTGCAAACCCTTGATCATTCGATTTTTCAGGCATCAATAGCAATAAATTCTTTTCATTTCCCACTGCCCGTTTGGCTAATTTACCATCTTTAGCACAAGTAATCGTTACCTGATACAAATCAGTCACTATTTGCTCAGCTAATTGTACAGCAGCAATACTTTCGGGACTGTTCCCACTTCTAGCAAATGAAACGAGTACAGTTGGAAAATCTTTTTTGAAAAATTGGTAAGGATTTGAAACCAAAGTGGTTGTCGGAATACTTAGCATTTCCCACTGCTGTTCATCAACCTTTTCTTTTAAATAAGGGGTGACTGTATCACCGACATAGGCAGACGTTCCAGCGCCTGTAAAAATAACTCGAATCCGGCTGTGTTTCGTTAATAATTTTTGAAAAAAACCTTCAATTCCCCCGCTTTTCTCCATATATAAAGCAAAGGTTTCGGCCCATAAATTTGGCTGCCGTTTTATTTCTGCCGTTGTTATCGATGCACCTAACGAAACTAAATTTTCTTGACTTAATGTAAACATATCCGTCCACTCCTCTACCTATTTGTCATCATTTTCTCCATAAATGAAGACCAGTGGTGCCTCAATACATATCTTCAAATACTCGTAATCCAGCACCAATAACTCCATTATTCTGCGCCAATGTACTGATGCTCATCTGGTCTAAAAGATGTTGTTGTTCAGGAAGCTGATAAATTTTCAGCTTTTCTTTAATCAACTCCAACAGAAAAGGATTTTTCACAATGACACTGCCACCAAAAGTCATTTTGTGCGGATCCAATAAACAGGAAATCGTATAGAGCCCTTGAGCTAAATAATCCGTTACCTCGTTAATGATGGACTGATATTCCTGTACCCCATTTATATAACCAGCAAAAACATCCTTGGTTGAAATAGTATCTACCTGTAAGTCCCTTTCGGCTATTCTCTGGATCCCTGGCCCGGCAGCGACTTTTTCCAATCTATTATTGGTCCCCTTCGAAAAGGCTGGAATCAGACCCAACTCCCCAGCAAACCCTGCTCCCCTGAAAAACGAACCTTTATGGATGATAGAACAGGAGATTCCCGTACTTATAGTCACGTAGACAAAGGTCTCATCCTTTTTTCCCTGTGCTGCTTTCCATTCGGCAAAAGCCGCCATATAGACGTCATTGTCAATCGTAATCCGCTCGATGCCAAATTGCTCCTGTAAACGGAACGTAATGGGAAATTGTCTCCAAGGCAAATTGTTTTGAAAAATAGCGATCCCCTTCGCCCGATCCACTTTTCCTGGTACACCAACACCGATGCCCTCGATGTTAGCGATTGAAATCGATGATTTTCTGAGAACTTGTTCCACAGCTTCTACGACTCTACCAAACATTTTTTCCCGGTCTGAAGGATCACTTTTTACTTCCGCACGTTCAAGGAGTACGCCCGTATCCGAAATGACTCCCGCTGCAATCTTCGTTCCTCCAATATCAATGCCGACTGCCTTTTTCATTTGTCCGCACCCCTAAGTTTGTATTTGAAGAACTGCGTAATTTTCTATGATTGCTATCGTTGACATATATATGCGTTTCCTTGATCCATCCACTTCCTCTGGTCGATTTATACGTATTTCCGATTGTAATCATAAAGCAGCCCTAAGAGACCAGCCAATCCAATTAACATCATACTCAGTTCGAATTTACCAGCTGTCTTTTGGTAGATGATAATCAAAGATAGGCATACGATAAACACAACAATTTTAATAATGAATAAAGCATTAGCTTTCATTTGAAAAAACCTCCCATCGAATTTCACTAGGTGCTAGCGTAACTTCTTTCCTGTTTCCTTGTCCGTCGTAAACAGCCGTCGTTTGTTCGCTCATTGAATTGTTGACAATCGCCATTTTTTGAATTGATGGATATGCATGGACTTCACAATAAATGTTGCTAGCATGAAATGTTTGGAATTCCCCTTCTTTATGAGCAGCATAGTATAACGCGCGCATCAGTAAACGTGTATTTTCTTCGCTGTATGGTAGCCCTGCTATATAGACAGATCTGCCTTCTCCAAACGAATGACTAGAAAGATGCACTTCACCATCTGAATATTCGATTATTTCGGTTTCCTCTGATAACGCATAAATGTTTTTCATCCCTTCACCAAAATCGAATTGAGTACTATCCGCAGAAATAAAATGATTTTCGACAGGAGTGATAAAATATTTATCTGTTGATAAGCTGAATCCTAGTTCCTTATCAACACCTAAGACGTTCGCCAATTGAAAATAATGTCCTTCATGCTGATGGGCTGTAGGTTCGCCAATGCCTATGAAACCTCCGCCGTTATAAACCCAGGCCCTGATTGTAGTGACTAACTTTTCATTAATCCAATGAGCCCCGCCTGAAAAAGCTGTACCCACATCGCCAGCATTAATGATTACATCAACACCCTCAGGTATCCCATCATTAATGACATCATCAAAACTAATGAACGAAACCTCCACGGCAGCCCCGCTCAAGGATTCCAAAACACCTAAATAAGAATAAATTTGTTTATACCATAGTGCATGAGCGACCATATGTGTCTGCCAAGTTCTCAACTTACCCCAAGAGTTCAAAATTGCGACTTTAAGACCGCTGTATGGTTGAACGCCTTTAATTGTGTCATAAATCCCACGAAATTCCTCGGTGACTTCTTCAATGTATGATACGAATTCTGGAAACTGATAAGCCAAACTTAAATAACCACCATAACCGATGCGGTCAACAGGATTTCGCAGTAACGCTCTCCGCGCTGTTAACCAGTTTTCATTGGCTTCAATCACTGGATTGTTACCTTCATAAAATGTATCTGGGAAGAAATAAGGTAAGAATCGGCCTTCTGTGTAACGAACATGTGGTATATCGGCAATCATACGTAATGTGGCTCCGCCGCCCACACTACCTACAACTGCGTCCATTCCGATATTTTCAAAGTATTTTCCATACGGTTCCGTACCAATCCAGTTATCACCAAGGAACATCATCGCTTCCTTGCCACTGTCATGGACAATGTCCACAAGTTTCTTTGCTTCTTCAGCAACAAACTTATGTACGAAATCCATATAATCTAAAAAGGCTGGAGTTGGAATTCGAAACGAAGTATTGTAATAGCCTTGATCAACGATGTCTTCCGGTCTTAAACGGTAGCCTTTTTCTTGTTCAAAAGCCTCCAAAGCAGCGACTGAAACACTAGCACCATAACCGAACCAATCGACAAATTTTTCTTTTCCAAGATTATTGAATACAAGAGTAAAATGATAGAAAAATGTTGTGAACCTGACCACATCCGTATCCGGATTTTCTGCCAGCCATTGTTTTAAGTAGGTTTTCATAAATTCATTAGAGTGCGGCTGCCTAACATCAAAAGGAATGTCATGTGGCTTATCGCCCCAATCATTTGTAATATGATTGTACATTTGTGTTGGATCCCAAATCGCATACACTAGGAATGACACCGTGTATTCATGCCAAGGAATCGCCTTCGTAATCAACACACGATTTTTCTCTTCGTTTACTTCCCAATCATTAACATCAACAACTTCTCCGGTCGTCCGGTCGATGATCTCCCAGTATTTCTTAGGACTGTTAAGGTAATCCGGCTTTAATTGTTCCTCAAAGTAACCTTTCATAAAATCAATTTCAAGTGTGTCAGTAATTGCCGTATTGAATAAGCTCATTAAATAGAGTTGCTGACATTCATCCATATGTTTCTCTGCAAACTCATTGTGAGCTCTAGCAACAAAATAGGTCGTATAAATTTTCGCATCCAATTGTTTAATATCATCATCCAGTTTTGTCCCATCACTATCGCGAATCGCATCTGCACCCCAGCGCTGCATCAATTCTTTTGTTTCCTTAAGAAAATTTTCTTCACTCGGTAAGGTAACACGACCTGTTTTCTTTTTCATATAAATCCTCCTTTAATCCTTTAAACCACCAAGGGTCATCCCTTGTGTTAATCTTTTTTGAACAATGATATATAAAATCAACGTTGGCAACATGACGAGAACCATTCCTGCATACATTTGACCATAGTTAGCAGCAGATTTTTGGGCTGCCATCAAGTTCATTAGTCCAACAGGTAACGTTTTATTCGGTCCTGGGATTAATGTTAAGGCAATAATGTATTCGTTCCAAAAGGCAAGAAAATTAAATAGAATGACGGCAATAATACTTGGACGAGCTATCGGAATCATGACTGAAATCATTGTTTTAAAATATCCGGCACCATCAACCAACGCCGCTTCCTCATACGTGGATGGAAGAGATTGAAAAAAACTAGACAACAAGTAAATGGTAAATGGCAACGCCGTCGCCGCATACACCACAGCTAAAACAAATAAATTGTCTAATAGAAATCCATCCCCAAGTTCTCCCCGTAAAAAGGTATCTCCGCCCAATAACATTAAGAAAATTGGAACAACAATATAGTTCACATTGATGAATAATCCAGCTTTAAAAAAACCATTTATTAATCGACTTCCTCTAAAAGTATATCTTGCCAAAACATAGGCTGCCGGCAAAGCTACAATCAATAAAATAAGCAGAGCCAATGCTGTTACCATAACTGAATTCAACATATAGGTACCCATATTTGCCTTTTGGAAAGCATCAATGAAGTTTTGAAAATAGAAGCTTTTTGGCATGGACCACGGGCTTCCATAAAATTCCGAGTTTTGCTTCACTGAGGCTAAGAAAACCCATGCAACAGGAATAATAATAGAGATTGCTAATGTAATCAGTGCTACGTAGATAAAACAACGATACACTGTTTCTGTCGTCATTCTTTTTTTGCTTTTTATTATTTTTGGCCCTTGATACGCTTTTTCTGCAGTCATTCCTTTTTGTGTTTCCATCGTTTTTGGATCTGGATATACTGTTTCTGTCTCCATTCTTTTTTGTGTTTCCATCGTTTTTGGACCTCCTTAATACTCCAACACTTCCCTTTTAGTAACACGGCTGATAATCGCAGATAATGCAAATGAGAATAGGAAAATGACCACTCCAATAGCCATACCGTAACCGTAAGAAGAATTGGTATAAGCCTGCTTATACATGTAACTTAAAAACACTTCCGTCGATCCGTCGGGTCCGCCGCCGGTCATCGCTTGGACAAGAAGAAAACTTAAGTTAATCGTACTAATAACGAAGAAAGTTAACGTCGTCCGCATGTTATTCCAAATTAACGGTAAGGTAATACTGAAAAATTGTCTGATTCGTCCAGCGCCTTCCAAAGAAGATGCTTCATAAAAACTTTCCGGGATACTCGCCATCGCCGCCATATACATGACCATATAGTAACCAACGGCTTGCCAAATGAGTGCTCCGCCGATGCTGTATATGGCAATTTTTTGATTACCGAGCCACATTTTTTGAAGGTTCTCAAGGTTAAACAAAGCAAGCAAATTATTCAACAAACCTGTGGTTGGATCATAAACTGCCGAAAATATCCCCGAGATGACCACAACAGATAAGATATTAGGGATGTAGAAAATAATTCGGAATAAACTCTTACCTTTTATCTTTTCTCTCGTTAACAAAGTGGCAAACAAGATCGCCAGCACCATGGTGATAAGTGTAACGATAACAATCAATACAATACTGTTTTGGAGAGATCGAAAGAAGTTCATATCATTCCATAAAATTTTGAAGTTATCGAGCCCAACAAATACCTTATTATTAGAAAATCCTCCCCACTTATATAAGGACATTCTGAATACCTCAATTGTAGGAACAATCATAAAAATAGCTAACAGGATTAGTGCGGGTGCAGTGCTCACAAAAATAAAAATTCTTTTTTCTGTTGTCTTATTCATGCCATCACCTCAATTAATAAATATAATGGTGAAACTAGCTGTTCACCATTATATGTAGTGAAAACTAATAAACTAATTTATTTTAATGCAGACCGTAACTGGTCACTCACTTTTTCAACAGAGCTTTGCCAATCTTTCACCTTTTTATCACCAGAAATAACGCTGTCAATCGATCTAAATAATGTATCTGGCATACTTACACCTTCAACGGCTTTCGTTGCAGCAAATCCACCTACCCCGACTTTCACTCCATTATCATAAATACTATAGAATGATTTATTTTCGCCTGTTAGCTTATTAGAAAGGCCTTTGATAGGCTGAATCGCACTAGATTCAGCAAAAATTTCAACTGCTTTATCCGAATACACAAACGTCATGAAATCTTTAGCAGCTTGTTTATTTTTAGCTGCCGAAGGAATCCACATTTGTTCAAAGAAAGTAAATGCATAACGGTCGCTATTAGCATCAATTGTCGGTAAAGCCATCATGCCCCATTCAAAACCTTTAGATCGAGGCGCTTCTTTCATTTCACCAACAACCCACGTACCATTTGGCATAAACAATGCTTTGTTATCGAGAATCAATTGTTGATTCTTCTTGTAATCTTTATCATTTGCATTAGCAACAGTTCTTGGTTCTGTGTATTTTCCTAATTTTCCGATAATTTCAAAGACTTTTGTTGCTTCAGAAGTTTCCCAGACGCCATCTCCATATTTCATAGCTTTATTGTATAATTCAGGTCCACCCACCCCTAATAGTAAAGAGTAGAAGAATGTATCAAAGTAGCCAGTGGTCGGATAAGTAAATAAAGAAATCCCTTCTGCTTTCGCTTTATCGCCCAAAGCCCACATTTCGTCCCAAGTTTTCGGTACTTCCCAACCTTTTTCCTTGAATAAGCTGGCATTATAGAATAATCCGGTTGGACTATAGAACATCGGTGCCATATAAGTTTTGCCATCGTTATAAGGATTAGTTGCAGGTGTACCAGTAAGTCCTGGTACCAACTTATCTTTGACTTTGACATCTTCACCATAAACGTTCTTATCAAAAACATCGGTAATGTCTTCTAATGCTTTATCTTTAATCAATGTTTCTGTCAGTGCTTGTTTTCTTCCGGTTGCCAATAACACTACATCCGGATAGTTTCCTGCTTTCATATTCGAACCGATGACATCCTCAAGATTTTTATCCACCGTCAATTCAACATCGACTTTTGGATTAGCAGCTTCATATGCTTCAATTACTTTGGTCCACATCTCTTTACCATAAGCCGATTCAAGTGTTGCCACATGAAGGGTTTGTTTTTTACTGGATCCTTTACCGCCCGTAGAGTTATCAACTTTTGTAGTATTACCCTGGCAGGCTATTAAACTAAGAGATAACAAAGCTGTCATTCCAGATAACAAAAACTTTTTTTTCATCTTTATCTTACCCCCATCTCCTAATCTTCCTTTCATAACTCAAGAATACAGAATAGATAACGCTTTCACAACACACATCTTGTTCTGTTTTTTAGATATCTTGCTTTTTGTTTAATATTTCCCTAAAATCATTATAATAATAGATAAAAAGACTATGAAGGAGGGAGTCTTTTGTCCAATGAGGTGTATGAGATTCCGCAATCTCAAAGAGGCCATCTTCCAGTAAAACTGCTTTATGTAACAAAATCAAAATACGATAAAGATTGGCATAGTACCAACCATGCGCATCACTTTACAGAGCTATTGTATATTACCAAAGGCAAAGGAACTTTTATCTTTTACAAAGAAGAAGTCCCCGTGAAAGAGCATGATTTGATTATCATCAACCCGAATGTCGAGCACACGGAAAAGTCTGATACCGATCACCCACTCGAATATATTGCACTTGGTATTCAAGGTCTCTCCTTTTCATCTACAGAAAATCCGGGTCAAATCACTATTTACAATTATAAACAGGAGAAAAATACCTTTCTCTTTTACCTTGAGCAATTGCTTGAAGAAGCGGAAAATCATCAGGAAGATTATGAGTTGATTATGCAAGACATTTTAGAAATTTTGTTGCTTAAAATGATGAGAAAAAAAGCTTTTAACGTGGAGAAAACCTCTACTCAAAAAATCAATAAAGATATTGAATTCATAAAAAATTATATTAAGCAGCATTTCCGCGAAAATATCAGCCTGGATACATTAGCAAAAGTCAGTCATATCAATAAATATTATCTCGCGCATTCCTTTAGGAAATTTGCCGGGGTTTCACCTATTGAATACTTAATTCAAATTCGGATTAGAGAAAGCAAACTATTGTTGGAAACTACCAACTATCCAATTTCCAATATTTCAACAATTACAGGATTTTCTTCCCAATCATTCTTTTCTCAATCTTTTAAACGAGAAACGAAGCTATCTCCTTCACAATATAGAAATACTATAAACTCTAACAAAAATAAAACGGATTTCAATGCAAAAAATTAAATACACCTGCGATAAATCTATAAATCTCGGACGTATTGTTACTATTATTTTAGAAATGTGGTGTTCCTATGATTCAAAAATTAAAAGCATATTATGGTGAAGATATAAAGATTAATGAAGCCGTGTTGTCTGAGGATTATAGCTGGTTTTTAGTTGAAGAGCATAAGGTAGGGATTCGAAAAACTCGATTACATAAAAAGGAACATTTATTGCTTTCATCCATCTTAACACCTATTCATACTGATACATTTTATGAAACTGAAAAAGAAAAATCATGGTATGCAGTATTATATAAAAATAAAAACACCCCTATAGTATCGGTTCGTTTTTTACACTTCTTCACAACGCGACCTATAGTAGAAAGAGAAGAATTTCAATACGCTTTACAGTCTATGTTTCCTTTCACCACTACAACAATATGGGAAACCTCTCAAACTGGCGCCCTCATCTTAGAAGAAAATATACCTGAATCTGTATTGCAGGCAGCCCTTGATACACTAGAAACAGATTTTTTTATATCTCTATCCTTTTTTATGGGCAGACACTATACACAAACAAATGAAATTGCTCGACTATATCAATGGGAGCGAAATTTATTTTCTGTTCTTTCTCCCTATTTATCGCAAAAAATTATACACATTGAACAACTACTTCCTTATCAATTAATGATTTCATTACCGAAAGAAGAAAGAGAAAAATACACGAATCAATTATTAGCACCTATTTCTAATAACAAGGAGCTAATAGATAGTGTTAAAGTATTCTTCCAATGTAATTTAAATGTATCACTTGCAGCGAAACAATTATATTTACATCGTAATACTTTACAATATCGAATTGATAAATTCATTGAAAAGACAGGAATTAATATAAAAACTTTTGAAGGTGCAGTAACAGTTTATATGGCTTTTCTTTCATTGGATATTTCGTAAACTTGTATAAAAAACCTCTCATTCTTTTGTGCACCATGCCAATTTACCTGCGCTTATAATAATCTTATAATTCAATTAATTATAAGAAGGAGTGAGTAATCATGACAGAACTTGTATTAGATCATATTTTTAAAGTTTATGATAATAAAACGACTGCTGTTTCTGATTTTAATTTACATATTGAAGATAAAGAGTTTATCGTATTTGTTGGACCTTCTGGATGTGGAAAATCAACAACTCTACGTATGATTGCAGGTCTAGAAGACATTTCTAATGGTTCGTTTTATATTGATGGAGAGCGTATGAATGATGTCGCTCCAAAAGATCGCAACATTGCGATGGTATTTCAAAATTACGCACTATACCCACATATGACTGTTTATGATAATATCGCTTTTGGCTTGAAACTACGCAAACTTCCAAAAGATGAAATTAATCGCCGAGTAACGGAGGCGGCGAAAATCTTAGGGCTTGAAGATTACTTAGAACGAAAACCAAAGGCATTATCAGGTGGACAACGCCAACGGGTTGCACTAGGAAGAGCTATCGTCCGTGACGCAAAAGTGTTTTTAATGGACGAGCCTCTATCCAATTTAGACGCAAAATTACGCGTAAGTATGCGTTCAGAAATCTCTAAACTTCATCGCCGGTTAAATACGACCACTATATATGTGACACATGATCAAACAGAAGCAATGACAATGGCATCACGCCTTGTTGTTATGAAGGATGGGCTCATCCAGCAAGTTGGTACTCCAAAAGAAGTATATGATAATCCTGAAAACATTTTTGTTGGCGGATTCATTGGTTCTCCAGCTATGAATTTCTTTACCGGGACATTACAGGATAATTATTTTCATATAGAAAATATCCGCTTCAAAATACCAGATGGTCAACTAAAAACGTTAAAGAATAAAGGATATGATAAAAAAGAAATCATACTTGGTATTCGCCCTGAAGACATTCATGATGAACCCATTGTTCTTCAATCTTCTCCTGAATCGACCGTCGAAATTACAGTAGAAGTTGCTGAATTATTAGGAGCTGAGACGATGATTCATGGAAAACTTGCGAGCCAAAATTTTATTGCACGAATCAATGCTCGTTCAGAAATTAAAGCTACCGATAAAATTCCGTTAGCTTTTAGTTTAACTAAAGCTCATTTTTTCGATATTGATACAGAACAACGTATACGTAATAATTGATGGATGAATTCTTTCTAATTTTGGACAGACTGGTCCCGTAAATCAAGCTCTTCTTTTTTAATCATATGCATAACTTCTACTTCAGAAAGAGTAGATGTAGCTGTGTCAAAACATTTCGTGAAGAAGATTTAAATGCTAGATTCCCCGGTTTATTAGATATTGTATTAAACGCGACAGAACCATACTAAAAAATATTNTNTATATATATATATATATATATATACTATACTATACTACTACTACTACTACTACTACTACTACTACTACGTACGTAC
>NZ_ALBR01000063.1:0-6199 GCF_002081505.1 Bacillus sp. CDB3
GTACCGTTTACCCGGTTTATTAGTATTAGTTAGTAACGTTAACGACGAACAACGAACCTAACTAAACTAAAACACTCTACTATTATTCATAGTGAGATGTTTTTTAGTAGTTCCTATTCTTTTAGCAAATCTATTAATCCGTTACCTTCAGATGTACGTTCATACCCTAAAGGTACAGTCCTTTTAATAAGTTGTGCGTATATTTCTGGCTCTGATAACTTTCTGCCATATTCTCTCTCGCATTGCTTAATGAGTAGTGCGAGAGCTCCAGCTACATGCGGCGTCGCCATTGAAGTACCACTTAATACCGCATATTTCCCTTCTGGATACGTAGATAGTATTTCATCACCTGGTGCTACTAAATCGATTTCTTGATTCGAATTACTAAAGCATGAAATTTTCCGCTCTAAATTAACAGCACCTACTTCAATCACTTCAGAATAAGCACCTGGAAAATCTAATTCTTCAGTTTCATCGTTACAATCCCCATCATTTCCAGCAGCACATACAACGAGAACATCTTGCCTCACCGCATTTTGAATAGCTTCATGTAACTCTGGTACATCTTGTGGACCACCAAGTGACATTGAAATAATTCTCACTTTCTCTTTATTCGGTCCTCTCCAATTTACAGCATAATGAATAGCCTCAATAATTTGCTCATAACTTCCAGAACCGTCTCCTGCTAATACTTTTAATACTAACATTTTAGCAAGTGGTGCTACACCTAATACACCCACTCCATTTTCAGTCGCTGCAATTGTCCCCGCTACATGAGTACCATGCCCGTTATTATCAAGATAAATATTGGGGTTTCCTTCATAATCTTTCGTGAAATTTCTCCCACCAATAATACGATCTTTTAAATCTACATGATTTATATCACAACCTGTATCTAAAACGGCAACGACAATGTCTTTCCCTTTCGCGCTCTTTTCCCATACTTGCGGAGCATGAATCAATTGTACACCTGGTGGAATTTCATTTACTTGTTCAACCACCTTATTTACGGTAAACGGAATTAATTTAATGCCTTTTTGTTTATTCGCTGTACTACTATTCATCGTAATCCCTCCTGAAAATGTATTATTTTCATTTCAGACCACTATTGAGTACGTTTAAATTTAACATTCGTTTTATTCGTTCCATTTCCCTTCCTCTCAAATATTTCTCAATAAACAAAAGAAAAGGACCCATTAATGGTCTTATCCCTGTCAAGTAGACAATGTTAAAAAGACTAAGCAGCCATCGAGATTCGATATTCTATCGGCGCTCGATGGTTGAGTCGTTTTTGGAACCGTTTATAGTTATAAAAGTAAATATATTCTTCAATTGCTTGTATTAAATCTTCTTCTGTTTTAAAATGATTCAAATACAACATCTCCGATTTAAAATGGGAGAAAAATGACTCGATACAAGCGTTATCATGGCAGTTTCCTTTGCGAGAGTGGCTACCAATGATACCTAAATCGGAAAGTCGTTTATTGTAGGCATGAGATGTGTACTGGAATCCCTGATCTGAATGGAGAATGGTTCCACGCACATCTCTTTTTTGTGCCACCATTTCAATTGTATCTAATACAAGTTCATTATCATTCCGCTTGGATATTTTCCAAGAAACAACTTCGTTATTATAAATATCTTGGACAACAGAAAGATACCGAAATCCCTCTTGGAATCGTAGGTAAGTAATATCTGTAACAAGTGCCTCATTTTGTTGGCGATCTTTAAATTCACGGTTTAAAACATTCGGAAAAACATTGGAATAGTTCCCTTTAAAGAAGCGACGCTTCTTTCGAATAATAGATTGAATATTGAGCTCACTCATTAAGCGATATACTTTTTTGTGATTTATAAAATATCCCTCTTCCTGTAAAGCGATTTTCATACGTGGATAACCATATTCTTTGTGCTTTACGTGAATAGATCGCATTACCTTTTTTAGTCGTTTCTCGGATTTTAGTCGTATGTTTTCCATACCTTTGGTATGAATCCACTTATAGTAACTGGAACGATGTACACCCGCAAATTTCGTAAGCCATATAACTGGATACTTTGTCTTTAATGATTCAATGATATGATATCTCTCTTTATGTTTTAGTACGCCTCCATTTATAGATTTGGATACTGCTTTTTTAAATATTCAACCTGCGCTTTATAGTAGTCACGTTCCTCTTCAATCGTCTTAAAATAAACACGTTTTCCTTTTAGAGGGTTTGGTATACCTTTCATTCCCCCATTTTTCCCGCGAGTATCTGTAATCTCACCACATTCTTTATATTTTTTGACCCAATTTTTAAGCTGGGTAGAACTTCTAATCTGATATCTTTCCTTTATCATATTGTAACTTCCTTCACCGTTTAAATAACTTTGAACAGCTGATAACTTTAATTCTTCTGAATAGGTATTAAATGTTGAACCTTTTTTAGTCATGAAAAATCCCCTCCAAGTAATAGTGTAACATCCATGTATGTTCATGGTCTTTTTACACTGTCTACCTAAAGGGGATAATATCATTAAATGGTCCTTTTCTTTTTTAGTTTTTCAATAGAATAATATAAAGTGAAACTATAATCAGTGGGGGGGTGTTCATCCCCACTGGTTATTAGCCCTCACCAATCGGGCGTTTACGGGCAGTTGATCTCCCACCTACCTTCTTTGCTTCAGCCGAGTTTTGAGGTGGGAGTTTTACTGCCCACAAATAGCGGGATAAATTAAGACTAAATCTCACTCTTTTTCAAAAACTGCTCAATTTCTTTTATTACATGTTTTGCGCCTTCTATACTAACAGTAATGTTTCCATTTGCTAATGAAATATTTTGATCTGAAACATCACCTGTTATTTGACAAGCATTGTAAGGTTGATATTTTTGTAAAATAATTTTGTCTTCTTCTACAAAAATTTCAAGTGGTGATTTGATTTGTATTCCTAATACATCTCGTAATTCTTTAGGAATAACTATCCGTCCCAATTCATCTACTTTCCGAATAATTCCTGTTGCTTTCATGTTACTCCCCCCTTACTCTCTATTATTTTTTTCACCTCGCTATTTTCATTTTATCACTATATATTTGGTAATGCCTTACTCTTTTTAGAAAATATAGTACAAAAGTTAAAAAAACACATTTAACGAATATTCAATCTTTCTTTCAATTGTTTTAAATAACGAGCTCGTATAATGACGAAATACAAAACTTGAATACTTACAAAAATACTTAATACAATCGTATTCTCTTTAAACAGTGAGTACTCAAACATTTGTCCTAACGCAGTTAATGCTACTGCCCCATGTAATGTTGCAACTCCAACTGGAACGAAGAATAAAAGCGCTAAGCGGATTGTGACTACTTTCGATAATTCGCCTCTCGTCAATCCAACTTTTCGAATCATTTCAAATAAACGAGTATCGTCCTCCAAATCAGAAAATAAGCGGAAGTAAAGGAAGCTTCCTGCACAAACAAAAAATACAATACCTATAAAGAAACCTACAAATAAAATGGGTCCTGCAATTTGTAAACTTTGATTTTGATCGTACTCTTCTGCACTAAACGTTGCATGTTCTTGATAAGGCTTAATCTGATGTGTAAGCTCTTTACCAACCTCAATTTCATCTTTCGTTCCTTTTGTTTTATACATATAATCTTTTTCTTCTTTAAATCCATCTTGTAATGAATCATATTGATTATTAGAGATTACATAAACATTACCTCTTAATATTTTACTCAATGAAGACGAAGTAACTTTTTTCACTTTTAACTGTTCATTCATATTAGGTAAAGCGATTTCTTTTCTTTCTTTCATCGGTGGTCCAGGTATTTCAACTGACAAAAATAAAGCCTCTTTATTTGATACAGTATTAAATGGTTCTCCTGTTAATTTTGCATATTCCTTATAATCCGATTCTTTTATAAAAGTAGCGCTTCTTAACGACTGCTCCTCCGTTTTTTCGTAGAAACATTTATTTTTGAAGCTTCTATATTATATTTCTTTAATCCTTTGTCAATCATTTGTATATGCTGTATTTCGCTAGTATTTTCTTTCTTAGAGTGGTAATGAAACGCAATTGGTCTGTCCATAATTTCTTTCGTCATTGATGCAAATCCAACCAATGTACCTATTGCTGAAAATGCTACTGTTGAAATAATCGTTACAATAAAGAACATTCTTGCGTTATCTCTCATACGGTACGCTAAATCTGACAAAGTAATAATATTTGTTTGTGTCCAATAGAAACGTTTACTTTTTTTACATAATCGAATAATAAAGACGCTCAACTGCTTGTACAGCAAATACGTACCGATAGTGACTACCGTTGTAACAGGAATCATCATAATAAATACCATTGCACCATGTGACATAAGTGCTCCTGCATAACCCGCACTAAGCAATACTACTGCTAATATAGAAGAAATAATTGATACTTTCGGTTCTGGCTTCGCCTCTGCTGATCCTCTAAACAACTTCATAATTTTATTTTTACGAACCATTCCGGCACTAAATAAGGAAATGATAATAAATAATATGAAAAACATAATACTCGTTACAACTATCGCTTTCATCGGTATGTAATAGGATAAGGAAATATCTAGTTTTAATATCATTGGGGCTACAAAAATTAGTACTCCTGAAAACAGCATACCTGAAAGAATCCCGAAAATAATTGCCCCTATTCCAATCATGATATTTTCAAAGAAGATAAGACGCTTTAATTGGTATTTCGTCATACCTAGCATCATTAAAATTCCTAGCTCACGCTTTCTCGTTTTTAAAAACATTCCCATTGAATATAAAATAAAGAAGAATGTAAATAAGTAAATAATAGACTGTGCAAAAGACATACTTACGAATACGTACTGTCCTAATTCTCCAGCACTTAATGCCGGATGAAACGCAAAAAATGAATACACAAAAAAGGCCATAATAGCAAATGCACTACTCAAAAAATATGCTGAATATGTTCGTCTATTTCGCGTTACATTTCGAAATGCAAGTTCTCTAATGTTCATACCACTTCTCCGCCCTTCTACTAACTTTGCTTTTTTTATATTAGTAAAATTCGGAAATACCTTCCATCGATTCAAATGACAAAAACCTTACATTATTGAAAGGTTTAAAAAAATTGCTTGTACAAAACAGTTTATTTATAATAACTTCATTCATATTCATACACGCATCCTATTGTATATTCGTTAGTTTTGCGAAATAATAAAGGATAGAAGTATGTACCAATATACATATAAACTTATTTACCGCTTTAATATGAATAGGAGGAAACATAATGACATTACAAGAACAGATTATGAAAGCATTACATGTTCAGTCTGTAATTGATCCGAAAGCAGAAATCCGTACACGTGTTGATTTCTTAAAAGATTATGTAAAAAAAACAGGTGCGAAAGGATTTGTACTTGGAATTAGTGGTGGACAAGACTCTACATTAGCTGGACGTTTAGCTCAGCTTGCAGTTGAGGAAATTCGTAATGAAGGTGGGAACGCAACGTTTATCGCTGTACGCCTTCCTTATAAAGTGCAAAAAGATGAAGATGATGCACAATTAGCATTACAATTTATTCAAGCTGATCAATCTGTTGCATTTGATATTGCTTCAACTGTTGATTCCTTCTCAAATCAATATGAAAACTTATTAGGTGAATCATTAACAGATTTCAATAAAGGAAACGTAAAAGCACGCATTCGCATGGTCACACAATACGCAATTGGCGGACAACAAGGACTACTTGTTATCGGAACAGATCACGCTGCAGAAGCTGTAACAGGATTCTTTACAAAATTCGGAGATGGTGGTGCAGACCTATTACCATTAACGGGATTAACGAAACGCCAAGGACGCGCTCTATTACAAGAGCTAAATGCGGACGAGCGACTTTACTTAAAAATGCCAACAGCTGATTTATTAGATGAAAAACCAGGTCAAGCTGATGAAACAGAGTTAGGTATTACGTATGATCAACTAGATGACTATTTAGAAGGTAAAGCAGTTCCAGCTGACGTTGCTGAAAAGATTGAGAAGCGTTACACAGTAAGTGAACATAAGAGACAAGTTCCAGCATCAATGTTTGATGATTGGTGGAAATAGAACATAAAAAAAACGAGAGATACTACTTACGTTACTTCTTTTACTTTTAGTTTTACGTTTACGTTACGTTAGTTACTACTTACTTACTTACTTCCTTACTA
>NZ_ALBR01000064.1:0-22751 GCF_002081505.1 Bacillus sp. CDB3
AGAGCGTTACACAGTAGTAGAACATAAGAGACAGTCCAGCATACATTGTTGATGTAGTTGGTAGAAATAAGAAACAAATAAAAAGAAGCTATCTTCTTTACGTCTTCTTTTTTTATGTTAGCGATATACTCCTACTCTTTTCTCCAATAAATCTTGCAAGCAATCTTCATGTTGTTTACAAAATAACGGAGGCATTTTGTCTAACGGGAAAAACTTCAAATCCAACGTTTCATCACCGTCTACTTTTTTCTCTCCTCCGGTAATTGAGCATGAAAAGACTATCACAATTGACTGGGCTCTGTCTCCATTTGGATATGTTTGAAAATATTTTGTATACACCCCGATAAGCTCATTTATTTCTACATCATAACCTGTTTCTTCTTTTATTTCTCGAATCGCAGTTTCTGCGGCAGATTCTCCGATTTCCATTGCACCGCCAGGAAACCCCCAAGCGTTAAAATCACCTCTTTTTTGCAGTAATACTTCTCCATGTTCATTCAACACACAACCACCCGCAAAGTTTAAGAAAACGCAGTCGTGCCCTACTTTTTCACGTAATTCTTTTATATAATTAGCCATGCTCTTCCCCTTTTCATACATCTTCTATCGCTATTTCTTATCTTTTTCAAACAATTCAATAATTCGATCTAGCTTCTGGTTCATATTGATCACATGTTGTTTTTTCATAGTGTTATTTTGCAATAATCTTTTAATGAACAGAGTAAATGATATGAAAAACAAAACGATAAGCCCGACTACTAAACAAGTATATATCAATGTAAAAATATTACTTTCGAACAAATTCATTCAGATTCCACATCCTTCCTCTTTTTATTTTATCATACAATTCCGATTTTTGAAGCAATACATAATAAAAAGAACACCTTTTACAGGTGCTCTTTTTCATTTCTTAATACGTAAATGTAATTGTCGCTAATGAATAATCTGCCATTGCACTATATGGTGCTACTTGATAAGATACACGCTTTGCATCTTTTGGCCAATTTATTTCATTTAATACTTTCTTTATATCTTGCATTGTTCCATCCATGGACTGCTTATATCGTACTTCTACCTTTTCTGGCTTAGAAGCGAATTGTTGCTGTAATTTTTTCTTGAATTCATTGTAAGTTTCCGCTCCATATTGTGCAGATAAATACTTTAAATTTGTTTCTTTTAGCATTTGTTCATATGCAGCAGTTTTTGAACTACCGGCTTTTATTTTACTTGTTAATTCACCAAAGTAACTTGTAGTTGCTACTGGGTATTTACTTCGATCCCAATCATGGTCTTTACTTAATTGCTCGTCAGACATATTAAAATATGAATATGTTACGCGCCCAGCTTTATCTGGTACTGGATCATCGAATGTAGTATCAAGATGATACCATTTGTTTTCAATGTTCACTAAATTCCATGCATGAGCTTGTCCATTTCCTGTACCTGTTACAATATGATTTTGAATACCTGCTTCTTTTAGTAACTCATATGTTAATAATGTATACCCTTGGCAAACTGCAGAACGATTCGCTAACGCTTCATATGCTGTATACGCTTGATAAGACGTATCATAAGATACATGTTTTACAACGTAATCATGAATAGCTTTTACCTTCTCATGCTCATCCATTCCTGGTTTTACAATTGAACCGATAATTGTTTTTGCCTGAGATTTTACATATTGTGTTTGCTCTTTTGATTCGCGGTATTTCACTTGCAGTGTAAACGTATAGTTCCCTGGTAACCCTTTAATAGAATATTTAGTAGACGCTACATTATATTTTACATACTCATCCGCATCTACAATTTTATTATATTCTTTGTATAATCGGTCCATAACATCTCTAGCATTTCTATCTTTTGTTTTATATGCGATTGTAATATTTTCATCTCGATTATCAATATGTTTTTTTAATTCTTTTCTGAAATCATTTAACAACTTTGCATCTGATTGTGTTGTCACTGTAGTCGGATTCGTAGCCGCATAAGATACAGATGACGCCTGTAAGCCTCCCATTGCTATAGTTGAACAAAGTACGACAGCTGTCACATACTTACTTGTCTTTCCCATCATGTCACTCCTTACATTCTATAACTATACGAAAAAGTATCGTATAGTTTCAGAGTATACAATACTTTTCAAAATAGGTCATATGAGATTATGCATATTTAACATTGTAAAAAGGTTGTTCTTTTTACAAGAACAACCTTTTTCATTAACAAGTTTGTAATACACAGCATGTATTTTCAAAATGTTGATTTTTCAAGTCTTCATTTCCAATACAGAAATAAAGCATCCCTAAATCTCCCCACATCATATTACAATTTTTAGTATCTGAATCAATTTGGAATAAGAGCGTCATATGCTGTGGATCTATCCCCATATATTGTCCAGTCTCGTACAATACCTCATCTTGTACAGAGAATGGCTCCCCAAACATTTGATGGTTGTCATAGTTATCTGGGATTAGCTCTTCAAGTAATTGCAAGAAACGATCTGAATCAGCCTCATCTTCAATGAAAAGCTCTGGCAATTTATACGTCAGTTCAAAAGTAGTTGCGCATTGAGTATACTTCGCTTGCGTCTCATTTTCTCTACATAATTGTTCTACAGGGATATCATAATAAAGTACACGCCCTGCTTCAGTTGGATTCACATCTTCTTCAAAGTAATTTTCAATGCTAAAGAAATATAACATCCCTGTTTTAGGAAGATTGTGATCCATACCAACATTTTGTAAATCGTTTAAATTAAATTGAGCGATAAACTGTAACGGATTTCCTTTGTGCATTGGGTATTCAAATGAAGCTGGTAAATCAGGAATTCCTCCCATTTTCGAACTACCTATCGCAACTGTTTCCTCCTGCTTTGGCACAACTTTTACACAAGGAAATACAGTATTAATAAGTTCCTCTTTTAAATGTGTCAGCCCATATTTATCAATTAATACTTCAATTTTCTTTTTCATAATTTCTCCTTACATTTCTATACTTATTTGTATCATAGCACAAAGATTATACTCCATTCTTTGTAAAAACAACAAGCCTCCCAAAAAACGGGCTCTTCCTCCATACGCGAACAAGTTTAAAAAAGCATAGTATACATTGTTCCTACAAACACGATAGTTCATTATTTCTTCCAGTACATTTTCCCCTCGTTCATTTTTATTTTTAATTTAAGGAGGAATTCCACATGGGTTACGGATATAGTTGCGGTGGCTACGGCGGTGGTTATGGCGGTGGTTACGGTTACGGCGGTAGTTGCGGTGGATGTGGTTATGGAGGTTTCGCTTTATTAATCGTTTTATTTATCCTTCTAATCATCATCGGAGCTAGCTGTTGGGGCGGCTTTGTAGGCTGCTAGTAAATTAAAAAACTATTGTAAAAAAGCACGTACAATACGTGCTTTTTTGCCATTTTCAAATCTTTTATTCGAAAGGAAGTATGATTGATGAAGATTGATGGTGTTTTTGAAGGAGGCGGTGTACGCGGAGTTGCGCATGTAGGGGCAATTTGCGCGTTAGCTGAAAAAGGCTATGAATGGGAGCGTGTAGCTGGAACATCAGCTGGTTCAATTATCGCAGCGCTCCTAGCAGCAGGATATTCTTGTTCAGAGTTAAAAACGATAATAACTGATATTGATTATAATAAATTTACGAAGAAAACCTTTATTGACAGAATCCCGTTTATTGGCAAAGGATTAAGCGCATGGACTACTCTTGGTATTTACTCTAATATTTTTATAGAAGAATGGATTGAAGAATTACTTCGAAAAAAAGGAGTTCACTTATTTACAGATTTACCTGATTTAAATAAGCTTAAAATTATCGCTTCTGATATAAGTAATGGTAAAATGGTTGTCTTCCCCGATGATTTGCCGAACTATGGATTTTTAAATTATCGCTTCTCTATTGCTAAAGCTGTAAGAATGAGTAGTACAATCCCCTTCTTCTTTGAACCCGTAAAATGGAGAACCCCCAAATGGAAGCAACCCTGTTATATGGTTGATGGAGGGATTTTAAGCAATTACCCAATTTGGATTTTCGACTCACCTACCTCTCCTCGCTGGCCGACTTTTGGGTTTCATTTTGTAAAAGATGAGATTCAAGCTGATCCTGCCCACTATAACGAGCCTATCTCCATGCTCAAAGGACTATTTAAAACAATGATGCAAGCCCATGATTTACGTCATTTAGACAAGGAATCTAAAGCAAGAACGATTACAATTCCAACGGGATCCATTACAAGTACAAACTTTGAGTTAACAAAGGAAGAAAAAGAGTGGCTTTACAATTCTGGTTATAACGCCGCAAATAAGTTTTTACAATCTTGGAACTTCAGACAATATATTGATGAATATAGAAACGGAAATCAGGACCGAAAAACAAATCGGTATTTCCGTCAACTTGACTCATAATACTATTATTTTTCATACGAGAACACTTAACGCTTTCAAAAAAAGTAAGCCTAGTAATATCATATATTACTAGGCTTACTTACTTCTTGCATAATTATTATACGTTGCTTAAGGATAAGTTAACCCTTCAGCTTCCTCCGCAGTAATAACTGTGTATCGATTTCCCGTTCGTAATCCTAACAATTCTGCTTTTTCAATTGCATCCTGCTTCGTCTCCGCATAAGCAGCTAAATATTTATCCCCATCGATAATTTGGCAAATTACATATTGTTTCATTATTTTCTCCTCTTACATTTTCATTAGTTGTGCAAGTTTTTTTATACCTATTTCAATTTCTTCTAACGTTGCGTATGAATATGATAGGCGCAAAAATTGGTTTGCACTTCTATCATACAAAGTACCTGGATTTAATAAAATCTTTTCTTTCAAAGCTTTGTCAAATAAGCTACGGTTCGAAACGGGTACATTCATATGTAACCAAATATAAAAACCACCTGTCGGTTCATACCATGTTGCTATATCATGACAATATTTCTCTAACATTTGTAACATAAAATCTCTGCGCTTTTTCAACTTAATTCTTACAAACTGTAAATGTTCATCATACAATCCATTTGTAAACCATTCCGCTGCAATTTGCTGGGATATAGAACTTGAACCATAATCTGTTTGCATTTTTATGTCTGCCAATCTTTGAATGACTGGCTCAGATCCAACAATCCATCCAATTCTTAATCCTGGACTAATTACTTTAGACATACTCCCTATATGTAGTACAATTCCGTTTTTATCATATGCTTTTAAAGGCTTTGAAACAGGCTCATCAAACCATAAGTCTTGGTACACCGCGTCCTCTATAATAGGCAATCCAATTTCATTACAGATTTCCATCACTTCTATTCGTTTCTTCGCATTCATGCTAAAGTTCGTCGGATTATGAAAAGACGGGATTGTATATAAAATAGATGCATTAAATTGCATCTTATATTTCGTAATATATGATGCATTTAAACCATTCTCATCCATCGGTATTCCAATTAAACGCATTCCTGCTGATTGAAATACATTAAGCGAATATAAATATGATGGCTTTTCTAATAAAATTGACGCTCCTTTCGGAAGAAGCCCCATAGAAATAAGTTGCAGTGCTTGAATTGCCCCTGAAACAATTAAAATAGAGTCAGGAGATACATATACCCCATGCCCTTTTAAATATTCCGCAATTTTTTCTTTTAAATAAAGATTTCCTTTCGGTTCCTCATACCCAAGTTTAACATTTGATTGTAAAATTTTATTAATAATTTCCTTCATCTTTTTCTCAGGTAAGAGACTTGGCGCGAGCTCACCTGTTCCTAATCGAATTACATTGGGAGTAAATTCAGCTTGATTAATCTCTTGTACAGCAGGAAGATTTGGATAATGAAGCCCTATTTCCACATAGGACTGCCAGTTAGGAGGAGGTGCATATGTGGCAGTACTCTCACTATTATTTATAACAATTTTATTCCCTTCCGGCCATTCCCCTCAATATACCCTTTTGCTACTAATTCATCGAAAGCCATTACAATTGTACTTCGATTTACTTCAAACGTATGTGCCAAATCTCTTTGTGAAGGTAATTTAGTTCCAACTGTCCATTCCCCATTAACAATTCTTTCTTTTATATAAGATTCTATTTGTTTATATAATGGAATAGGTGAAGACATATTAGGTTTCCAAACTAACCTTTCCATCATATCACCTCAATTTTTTTGGGTTGGTAACCTATCCAACCATATGGATGGATACAAACTTTCATTTCTTCTATACACTATCATAATTAATCACATTAAGTAGGAGGTAATATAATGAATGAAGCAATTATTCACGGTATCATCCTTGCATTTGGTCTTATTATTCCATTAGGTGTCCAAAATGTTTTTGTCTTTAACCAAGGTGCGAGCCAACCAAATATTTGGAGAGTAGCCCCTGTATGTAGTATTAACTGCATCTATATGTGATACGTTGCTAATTTTAATTGCTGTACAGGGTGTCTCCCTTGTGCTCCTAACTTTCTCTTGGTTAACAACCACCTTGTATTTGATTGGATTTTTCTTTCTTATGTATATGGGCTGGGTTATTTGGAGAAGCGATCCTGCAAATGATGTAAAGCAAGAAAAAAGTATGCCTTTAAAAAATCAAATTATTTTCGCAGCATCGGTTTCATTACTAAATCCACACGCAATTTTAGACACCATTGGTGTAATTGGAACAAACTCTATCCAATACATAGGAAGTGAAAAATGGGCTTTCACTTTTGCAACAATTATAGTTTCTTGGATTTGGTTTATTAGCTTAGCTTTAGCTGGAAAATTCCTAAAAGGATTAGACTCAACAGGAAAAACGATTACGGTATTAAATAAATTTTCAGGACTAATCATATGGGGAGTCGGGCTTTACATGTTAAACAAGTTATTTTTCCTAACTAAATAAAATGAAACTTTAATCAGTGGGGGTTTCCCCACTGATTATTAGCCCACAAATAGCAGACAAAGATAACCGCATGCTAATTACATAGCATACAATTCTCTTTCTAATTATGAAGTCGGTTCCGGTTTCTGTTTTACCATCATTGTATCTTTTGCTGGTTTAATCCAAATGATTGCTATGACGGCACCAATAATAGCGAAAATACTTGTTAAATAAAACACTTCATGATCCGTCCCTTTCATAAAAAAAGAATAAAGGGGTGGTCCAGCTGCTACACCGATAAATCGCATTGAACTATAAAATGACGTAACTGTTCCTCTCTGCTCTTTTTCAATTCCTTGTGTAATGAGAGCATCTAAACAAGGTAGTGCAATACCTATTCCAATCCCCATAATAACAAGACAAAGAACTAGTAAATAGATTCCTTTTAGGAATAAAGGTAAGAAGACCGATACAGCAGCCAGTAAAAATCCAATATAAATACACTTTTTCATAATATCTTGTTTATCTCCAATTTTTTTTACCAGCCATATATGAGCTAAGTGATAGTACAAGCAAAGGAATAGCGAGTACACACCCTTTCCATATACCATGAATGTCGTACTTCGACTCCAGTATAGTTGACAGATAAAAAAGGATTCCGAATAAAATAAGCATAATAATTGCACCTAATATAAAAATGGCAATTAACCATCTTCCCTTTTCCCGAAACGTAGAGATAATAGATTGAACAAACTCTTTCAATGGCGGGACTTCTTCTTCTTGTTTCTTCGCCTTTACTAGCACCAATAATAAAACAATCGATATTACACATAAAACTGGAATTGCCCAAAATGGTAAGAACCATACAATTGCCGCAAGAGCTGATCCTAATATGGGACTCAATACTTTTCCAAATGTATTTGACGTCTCAATGATTCCTAAGCCTGCACTAACCTGTTTTTCATCTTTATATAAATCACCTACACATGGTATCACAACTGGCATAGCACCAGCAGCACCGATCCCTTGAATCGCTCTTCCGATAAGAATCCAAACGTAAGGATTCTCAACTTTCCATGATACCCAGCCCGTTATCGCTCCTCCAATAGCTGCAATTAATAAACTTGGAACCATTACCATCTTTCGTCCCCATCTATCTGATAAATAACCAGCAATCGGTATGAGTATAATTGCAATGATAGAATAAATTGTAATAATCATGGATACTTGGAAAGATGAAATATGTAATTTCTTTTCAATGGTTGGCAGGATTGGAATAAGCATTGAATTACCTAACGTCATAACAAGTGGAACTGATGCAAGTGCAATTAAACAACAGTTTTCTTTTTTAACATGTTGATTTCGGAACCTTTCATCATATATTTCTTACCATATAATAGCCCTGCTGGAAATTATGTTCACATTCCACCAGGGCTATTTCATCTTTACTACATTCCATTTACAACAAAAGAAATTGGATAAAATATAGCATTACTCCTATTCTTTGAATCCTGTTCACAATATATCCATACCAATTACTTGAAAATAAATAAAAAAGAAAGGAAGAATCCTTCCTTTCTCCTATAACCTTCTACATTTAGCGAGTATATCCGCCACCAAGCTGTTGTTCTGCCATCGCTACAAGGCGTTTTGTAATTTCACCGCCTACAGAACCGTTTGCACGTGAAGAAGTATCAGCTCCAAGTTGTACACCAAACTCTTGTGCAATTTCATATTTCATTTGATCTAGAGCTGCTTGTGCTCCATGTGATGCTAATTGATTAGCGTTACGATTTCTAGCCATTACCGATCACCTCCTTATATATATTAAATTGTATCAAATCCGAAATTAAATACATGGTAATTTTTGGTTATTCCTAAAATAAAAAAAGAGTCTCCTAAACGAGACTCTTTCATCATTTCACCTTATGAAGTTACTACTTCTAATTTTTTATTCGTTAATGCTCTCATTTCTTCTTTTAATATATCCTTCGCATTATGTCCAAACCACTCAAGTGAAGCAAAATGTTCAGTATCTCTCACTTCCCGGATGATTTCATCATAATTTACTATACCTTCAAATAATGGAACCATTCCTATACGACTTCCAGCAGCGGCATATACATTATTTGGTTCAAACACGTGTAAATACTCCGCCGATGATATATTCTTAAAATGGTAATGTTGTATCCACGGCTTTAGTCGCTGGAAACTATCTATCGGGTCTGCACCAGATTCCCATATATGAAGAAAATCTAGGTTTATTTTCAAATATGGATGATTTACTTCTTCTAACAATTTCACAGTAGACGGTAAAGTATCCGTTAACGTATTTGGATGTGTTTCTAATAGTACATACATATTATGCTGGGCAAATTGATCACAAATCATGCGAATTCGCTTCACATACTCTACTCTCTCTTGCCCCGAGAAATCCTCACTACCTTTTTGCCCGGCAAACGTACGAATTTTATTTGTATTAAACCAATTAGCTAGTGTTACCAGCTGTTCACATTTTTCCATCGTTTTTTGAAAATCTGCGGATAATGATATGTCCAAGTAATCACTTATCATCGTGACCTCTAAATTTTTATCCTTTAAACAATCTATTTCTCGTTCTGTCGTTTCACGCTCTTGTATATATAAATTTTGTGCATGAGTCCCCCACAACTCAATTCCTTTAAAACCGTTTTCATATGCAAATTGAACAATATCAGTAAATGAAATTAATTGATGGCGAAATGAAATTGTACATAGCGAATATTTCATAGGTTTGAACTCCCTTATCTTAAATTCAATGAACTTGTATTAGTTAAAACAGACTGATTTGTTTTTCATATCTTTCCATGACAGAAACTGTTTTTCTAATTCATTCTTAATCTGCAGTTCAATTGTATTCATTTCATCAAGTTTTCCAACAATCGCTAATAACATATCTTTATTTTTTGTCATTACCATTTTAATAGCACGGTACTGTACATTTGTAAATCCTTGTACAATGTCTTCCACTCGATCACACCAATAATCAAATTCTTGCTCCGAATATTGTAAAGTTTCACGGAAGTATGCAAAGGCATGTTCATAGCTATATTTACGTATTGCTAATACGGGTATTTGCTTTACTGCCGCTACAAGCCCGGAAAGTGAATACCCATCCTCTTCATTTACCATTTTTTATTATTATTTTTTTTAATTCCATAGTTAGCTCATTATCATCCTTTTTGAATGTCTCCATGAAATAACTTTCTACCACCTCTTGTGTTGGCTCCTGAATTCCTTCTATATCAATGAAATAGCCTCCACCAAATGGGTTGTCTTTAACAGAATGGAGCACTTCTTCTCTTTCCATATTCCCTTCCCAGCGAAAATCAGGATCAAGCACGAACCATTCGTCTTCTTTCTCTGTCTTCGATATCATTAAGTAATGCGGAAACGGTTTTTGATGAAATTTATTTTCTCTCTCAGGCAATAAAGACATATCAACCATTACAATTACGTAACGATTTTCCGGTTTATTTTCTACTAATTCTAAAAATGTTTCTATATTGATACTCTTATCTTTTGAATGATCGTACCATTCGTTCACTTTAATACCATACAATCTTTCATACCAGAGCAAGTAGTTATCATGGTTAATGTTTTCGGAATGATAAGAAATAATCCCGCCTTCTGTTATATCAAAATCTCCATCCCATAATCCGAAATAAAATGGACGGTAATCTATATCGCTACGCCTTTTTATAATTTCACAAAAACAACTCACTAAACAGTGAACTTTAATTGAAGTCATACTCTCATCCACTTTCCTAAAGGTTAGTTATTCACATTTACTTCGTGTAACGGCTGCAAGTCTTCCATAAAATCGAGCAAAGATCCTACAGTAAGAAACGCCTTTGGGTCTATCTCATCCTCTGGAACGCATAGCTTTAAATCCATTTCTATGTATACTATGAGCTGTAACATCATTACCGAATCTATATATAAATCTTGATTTAAATGCATCGTTTCTTCTAAATGCGTTACATTTTTCAGTTCCATTTTTTCTCTCATAATGCTTAAAACTGCTTCTTTTAACATTTCACGACTCATGTTGTCATCTCTCCCATCTCTAATAACTTCCGACTTACTTTCCCTGTTTTATTTTTCGGAATCTCTGCTACATTTTCAATTTCATGCGGCACTTTATAAGACGGTAAATGCTGTATGCACCATTCTCTTATTTGTACTGGTTCAATACGAGAGACTACTTTTGCTTTTACTATTTCTCCCATCACAGGATGCTTCCCGCGATATACAATTGCCTCCTGAATACCTTCTAATCGAAGCATCGTTTCCTCCACTTCTATAGGAAATACCTTTAAACCGGATACATTAATAACATCATCCATTCGCCCCATAAAATGAAGGCCTTGCTCAGATTTATACCCTAAATCTTTTGTATAAATCTCCTTTCCAGCAATTTTCACTACGATTTCTTCAGGTTCATCTTCATTTGAACCTATGTTAATACTTACATGAGGAAGTGGTTTTCCTAAATCTAAATGTGTTTCCATAGCATGACATATACTAATGCAACCAGCTTCAGAACAGCCGTACTGCTGCATCATATATTTCGTCATTCCTTTTAACTTATAAAATAGCGTTTCTGGTAATGGTGACCCTGATGTCATAATTTTATGAAACTGGAAAGTCCCTTGCGGAAAACTCCCCATAATATGTAGCATAAGTGGTACTGCGTATATGATATGTTTTTCGGTATTACGAACTATATTTAATGCGAATTTAGGGTTTTTATTTGTAATGATTATAGGTTTGCTACCTCTCGTAATTGCTGATAACGTACCACAAATTAATCCATATGAATGTGAAACTGGAGCCATTACAATTGGAACTTCGTCTTCTTCACATTTTAAAGCTTCATTGTAAGCAGCAATTTCCGTTTCAATTTCCGTCCATGCTCTACGAATTAGTTTTGGCTCTCCTGTTGTGCCTGAACTATATTGTAATAAAGACGGTTCTTCTTGTAACAGATTTGGAACTTCTAATTTTGTAAAATCGTTACTTTCTCCGTATAAAAGTGCAGTACACTTTGCACGCTCTGCTATTTCAATAGCTGTATCCTTTGGCGTATCTTCATGAACAAGTAGTACAGATGCTCTTTTTTCTTTTAGGAAAAACACAAGCGTAATAATATCGAATGGATTTTTCAGACAAAGTGCAAATCTATTTCCTTTTGCTTCTTGAAATTGTTCCACTCCCTCGTAACCTTGTAATCTCAATTCAAAATCATTTTTGCTAAATTCTTGTTTATTAACGATTAGCATGATTTCCCCCTGTAACAACTGATTTTTGTATTGTAAGTTGCTTTGCACTATACAACGGATTTGGAACTTCATGAACAAGTGATTCCACATCCATATATAAGCGCCGCTTCGTTAATTGCTCTGCATGAAATGTAGGTGCATATAATTGTAATGCTTCAAAACGTTCTTTCAGATGCGAAAATCTTTCAAAATGATTTTCTATTTCTTCAACAAGAATGATCCAAAATTGTTCCTCTTTCAATTGATACTCATCTGCCAGCACGAAAGCCAGTTCACCTAGATTGAACAAGAACAGCGCATCTAAAACCATTTCTTGCAAACATTCAATACGGTCCATTTCAAAGAAATCATTTTTTTGACCATTCGCATATGTTTTATGCATTTTAGTAAAGTCAGGACTTTTTTCGATTTCTTTCAAAAATGGACGATAAAACTCCAGCCCTTCATGAAAATCTTTTAGTGCAATACGGACTGGTAGTCCTTCTTCATGAACTAAAATCATGTTTTGTCCATGTGATTCTAATGCGACTCCATGCTCTACAACAAGGTGTATAACTGGTATAATTGCTTTTTGAATAAGCAATTGAAACCAGCTTTCTACTCCATATCTCTTTAACCACAAATCAATAATTGGTGTCCCATCTTTTCCCTTGGCATATAAACCGTTAAATGGGATTGCCTCTTCTTTCTCATCCAAATATTTATGAACACTTTCACGCCAAATACATCCCAATGAGCCATATGTAGCTTTTTTATTCGCATCATACGTAACACTCGAAAATTCATTTAACAAAATTAAACGCAATTCATCCCTTAAATAAGGATCATGCTCTACTACATCTTTTAACCAATTCGAAATAGCAGGTGCACTCACAACCGAATGTGGTTTTAATGTACGGATAGTAGAAGTATTAAGTAAATTCATTGATAACTTTACATATGGTTTCGCTCGGTTCGTAACATTTCTTAATGTCCGCATCGACTGCTGGGCACAATAATCATCTTCTGATTTCCCTAAATAAATTATATATTTACTCTGAATATGGTCAGCATAATTCGGAATAATAAAGTTCTCCCACTGCCAAGGATGAACAGGTATAAACATATACGCCTTCGAATTACAACCCATTTTTCGAATACGATCCATATACTCTTCGATTTTCTGTTCACCAATTTCTTCTTTTAAAGTACCGTTATAACTCTCTTCACTTTCATATCCTACAGTCGTATATTTCTCATGAACTGCAATCCATATAATTTTCATTGGTTGCATAAATTCAAATCCATATTGAAAATTATCACGATATTGAAATCCGATGCGTGCTTTATAGCTAGGATGATATGGATGTCCATCTATTAAATAGCTTTCAAGCTCATCATAAGATTTCGCAAGATAGTCTTCTTCACGAATTCTCTCATATTGTGCAATTGTATCTTTAAAAATTGTTTGTTCTAATTCTTGTGCAAAAGAATCTAATTTCGTTCGATCCACTTGAATAATTCGAAAAATCTCCTGTAAAAATTGTGAAACAGATTGTGTTTCTTCTTCCTCAGCTTGAACTCTCATTATTAATGAATCATGTAAACAAATACGCCCAAATGTCATACGTTCTTGTCCATAGCACCGGTATGTTACATTTTGATTCTTTTCATCAAGACCTTGTATAATAAAAAGTATTTGCTCTCCCTTTTGTATACGAATCGGTGTAATGATTTCTTCATAAATTAACGATTCTACTAACTGTCGTAATACTCTTCTTCTTACTGAAATGTACTCTTTTGATTGGAGTGCCTTCAATATTTTCATGTGATAAACTTCTTCTTTCATAAATCCCTCCGCTATAGTACGGAATATTGAATTCCATTATCTGTATTACGTGAAATTTTAACACTGCTTATGAACGAACAGCCACTTCTCTAACGAGTGGATTATCTACTTGTACATAAATTGCTTGCTCTAAAGGATTTGTCAGTTCATCAACGTCGAAAAATCTCGTTAGTAAATTTGCTTTACATGCCAATTTATTCTCTTCCAACAATTCACTTAAAAATGTCGAAGGTTCGCGGTTATATGGAAGGAATGATTTAAGTACAGACCTTAATTCAGAAAGCAGAATTTCCTCCTTTATTAATCCTGCTGTACCAAAACCATTAATTAGTCCAAACATATGATTGAAAATTAAATAGTAACGAAATCTTTCATCTACAATGTAATCATCATATAAATTCCCAGTGCGTTCGCCAATACCGGCTAGTTCATTAGCTAACACTGACTTCATTGAATTGCAGAAATAAAAACCTTGATTATCACGGAAGTAAAACTTAACTGGATAACCATCTTTCAATTGAACAACACTATTTTGTTGATGCGCTTCTAATGCAACGCCATAACGTAAATACATCCATACCATTGGCTTTAAAGAGATATTCATATATCGTCTAAACCACTCTAGGCTTACTTCTTCACAGCTTCTACCTTCTAAATCCGCTAAGCGATGGATAATATTTGCTAAACGAGTTCTTTCACCCGGAATTGCATCTTGTACTAATCCAGCGATAAGCGTTGCATCATTTTCATTTTCACTATAAAATGTGTTTTCTCGAATAATTACTTCAAATCCAGACTCTTGTGCCCCGTATTTTAAAGTAATAAAGGCCGGATCACATATAAAATCAAATCCTGGAAACTTTTCTAACACCTCTCCAATTTTAGTATTCAATATTTCCTTACCTTCAAGTCCACTCTCAAGTTCCTTCAATTTATTAATACGCATTGAATTCGTCACCTTTACAGGGAATGAAAATTTAAGCATGTACTTGGAATGAGGATGATATAACGTCCTAAGTGATGATGTCGCCATATAACACTTACCTACTGAACCGATATATTCAAGTACACCTTGATTTATCCAATTTTGCACATAAGATTGATGTAATAACCATTCTGCTTGTAGCGGATGGATTGGAATTAATGAATATTCATCTTCTTGACAGTACTTTTCAATAAATTCTTGACCTACCTTTTCATCGTTCTTTAATTCTTTTTTTATCATCGCCGTTGTGGAATCTTGTAACAATGATTTTTCACTGACTATACTTTTATGTGCCCGAAAATAGTGAAGTTGGCATTCCCCTTTTAATTCAGGAGAATACATTGAGCTTTTCCAATCCAATATACCTTGTCTACTCTTTGGGGTAGGATGAGTTAAATGCCCAAATAATAAAGATTGCTCCGCCTCTATAAAAGTTGTATGGAAACCGTATAATTCAGCTGTATCCTGCTCCCTTCCTTGTATAAACTTCTCAATATTTTGACAACTACGAATAACTCGAAGCATAAGTTCATCAGGATTCGTACCTTCTCCATAGTTAATAGACATTTCTTTTATTAAAAACATAATAACCGTAATATAATCTGCTTTAATAACATTTTTA
Source organism: Bacillus sp. CDB3 (assembly GCF_002081505.1). Taxonomy (NCBI): domain Bacteria; kingdom Bacillati; phylum Bacillota; class Bacilli; order Caryophanales; family Bacillaceae; genus Bacillus; species Bacillus sp. CDB3. Next base: position 15,628 of record NZ_ALBR01000064.1, read on the forward strand.
TTTTCGCCAATTTGGTAATAAAATTGTTCTCCAAATAGATGACGGTCCGTTGACGATTTATATATAACTTCCCCATACAAAGTAACGTTTTGTGCCGATAACCGACAGCATAAATAAGTGGGGATAGCATCTCTTTGAAATGAATGGCAGAAAATATCTTCTATCCTTTTATCCTCCGTAATCCATTCTCCACTTCCTGTTTCTCTTAAATAACAATTTAAAAAGCTTTGTATTGTTGCATGTTCCGCGATTTGTTTCGCATGCTTCATACTGCTCCTCCTCTTTTAGACGAACACTATCATTTTTTTGTAAAACTTCTGACAGTTGAATTTTATTATCAATTATGATTCTAATTGATAATGATAATCATTTCAAGTAATATTTCAGAATTTTTTTATCTAACTAAACTTTTCATCTTTTCAAAACGTTTAATCCATCAACAAAAAAATACACCAATATAATAATTGATGTATTTTTTCATTTCCACACATTAAGTTTACATAATAATATTATTATGTTCTAAATTTTTAATAATTCGTATAACCTATCCATATCTCGCCAAGCATATGCTATTTCTTCTACATTTAGTCCTTCTAAAAATTTCGTGTCAATTTTTTCCGGATTATATTTTTCATAAAACTTTTTAGAAGGGTTATTAGCAACCACCCAAACTAACAGAGATTGCATATTATCTTTTTTACAATTCGATAGTAAAGCTTGAAATAATCTTTTTCCTATCTTCATTCCTTGATATTCTTGTAAAATGTATATTGCATATAATTCCCCATCACAATTATATGTACCTGTTCTTTCAACTCCACCATCAATAAATCCAATTATTTTACCATTTAACGTTTCTGCTACAAACCTATATTGATGCTCATCTTCTTTTTGAAATATACTTTTCCATAGCTTTTCTCGTTGTTCATACGTTATATTGTCTAAAATTTCATTAGAGAATATCTCTTTATACGTTGTTTTCCAACTACCTACATGCACTTTTGCTATTTCTCCAATATCCTCTTTTGTTGCCAATCTAATATGTATCTCCATCATACTCATCCCCCTTAGAAAATAATTATAGCAAAATGTTTGTATGCATAAAAAAAAGAGTGAATTTTCATCACTCTTTTTTATCTACTTTCCACTTCAACTGAGACAACACGATCAATCTCTTTTAGTGAACTGTATAACTCAGTTGTATATAAATCTTCTGGAGCTAAAATAACCATCTCCAATTGCTGAAATGCTCCATTATCAATATCTTTAATTTTCACTCGTTTCACATGCATACCTAAATTTTTAATTTGCTTAAATATACCATCTAATTCTTGATGCTCTTTTACAGTAATTTTTATAGATAAGTCCTTTTGTCTTAATGAATACGGGCCTGCAATTTTCACAATTTGAGGAAGTACGTTAATTGCTAAAATGATTAAAATCATAGCAACAGTCGCTTGTATATAAAATCCTGCCCCAATTGCAATACCTAGTGCAGAAGCGGCCCATACCATAGACGCAGTCGTTAACCCTGAAATAACGTCATTACTTCTTCGTAAAATTACCCCCGCCCCAAGAAAACCGATACCACTAACAATTTGGGCAGCTAATCGCATTGGATCCATATTCGTATGACCCGGTACAGAATATACATTTACAGATTCAATTGAAACCATTGTAATTAAACAACTTGCTACAGAAATAACCATACTCGTTTTCACACCAAGCGGTTTATTCTTTAGCTGCCTATCTATCCCGATGAATAATCCTAAAAAGAGTGCTAAACCTAATTTGAATAAAAATTCATATGACATATTTCATTCTCCTTACTTTACAATGTTTTCCTTCGAATAATACACTATAACTCTTTTATGATATCAATTCCAGTCTTTTCTATTCATCCAGCAACAAAAGCCGAAAAACATTTTATTACAATGTTTTTCGGCTTTTTCTATAGTTTTTTATCGAGATTAAGATACTCCTTTATTTCTGTTCTTTAATCTTAATCTGTGCATCTTTGTAAAATGCTAATTTACTGTCATTATACTCTTTTGTATGTTTGTTAAATTGTTCTTTCGCCTTTTGAGCTTCCACATTTAACTCATTAACAGTTTTAACTTTTTCACCAATTTCTTTTAACTTCGTTTCTTTTACTTTTAATTTTTCATACAGCTCTTTTTCATTCGCTAACGCCTTCGTGTAATCCTCATTCATTTTTTGGAATGCTTCATAACGGTTTTTATACGACTCTTCTACCGCTTTAGCTTGTTCTTGTAATTTCTTATCTTCAAGCTTCTCTATATTGCTTTGAACTGATTTCGTCTCCTTCTGAGCTTTCTCTAACAGTTCTTTCTCGTTTTTCAATACTTTCTCACGTTCATTTACATTTGCAGTAGCTTCCTCTATCTTCTTCGTGACTGCTTCATTATGTTCTTTACCCTCTTGTAAAATTTGAGAATATAGTTCTTGCCCTTGCTTTTCTAATTGCTCTAACTTTTTCGTATCATCAGCTAACGATTTTTCTTGTGTCGCTGCTGTTTCAAAAGCCGTATATAAATTTTCTTCTGGTTTTTCACCGAAACAACCTGATAATAATCCTACTGATAATGCTCCAACTACTGCTACTTTTCCATACTTCAACTTCAATTCCTCCAATTACATACGGTTATCGTGCCAGAAATTCACTGGGAAGTGATTCTCTTCATGGTATGCTTCAAATTCATAACCTTTTTCTTTTAGACCCTTTAAAATTGCTGGTATAGCAGCAACTGATTGCGGGTGAATGTCATGCATTAAAATGACCTCTTGCGGTTTTGTTGCACCAGCTAATACATTTTGAGCGATTTGCGCTGCCGCTGCATCAACTGGTACTTTATTGTATTTCCAGTCTAAAGAGTCAATTGTCCAGTCCCACACTTTTAAACCATCCTCAACTACTTTATTTCGGAGACCTTCATTTAAACCAGGCATCGATCCGTATGGAGGACGTGTTAATTTAGGGGCTTTCCCAATAATATTTGCGATTAAGCCTTGATCTTCTTTCATTTCATTAACATACTCGCCATTTTTATATAACTTCGCAAAATTGTGTGTCATACTATGCATTCCAACATAATGTCCTTCTGCATTTTCACGTTTTACTAAATCAGGAAACTGTTTCACATTCGCACCAATTAAAAAGAATGTCGCCTTCGCATCATGCTGTTTTAACATATTCAATAATTCAGCCGTATATTTTCCTGGCCCATCATCAAATGTAAGGTAAGCAACTTTTCTTTCCTGTCCATTAAAACGACTTGGTGCCGTTTTATTCATTTCAACTTTCGGTTGTTCACTTGCAAGCTGTATTACATTTTCTTGTTTCGCAACAGCTTTTGCTGGTGAAGTAATTGATTGAAACATAAAATACCCAATAGCTACTGTTGCAATCGCTATTATAACAACTACTACTTGTTTAATTTTAAAAGCCTTTTCCATTCTATCGAATTCCTCTCCCTATTAATCTCATATATAAATCACCCAATATAATTATACATCTATTTATTTTTATTACACTATATAAACATACTTTATGTAAAAATTATAGTGGGAGTGTTATCAAAATTGTTGTTCCTACTCTTTCTCTACTTGTAATACTAAGCGTACCACCATGAAGATCCACCATTTTTTTGACGATAGCTAATCCAATACCTGCGCCTTCAATATGGTTATTAATCTGATAAAATGACTGCTCTATAAATGGTAGATGTTCTTTAGCAATTCCTATACCTTGATCTGTTACCTTAATCACGGCTTTTCCTTCACTTTTGGCCGCTTCAATGTAAATTGTACCTTTTTCATTTGAATATTTAATAGCATTATGAATAATATTTAGAAAAACTTGTTTTAATCTATTTTGATCTCCTACTAGTTCTACTCGTTCTAAATTAGCAACTAGTTGAATCTGTTTCTCTTCTGATTTAGGAGTTAATTGCCAAATCGTCTCTTCTAGTATATCGTACAATTGCACCTTTTGTTTATATAAATTAAAATGATTTGACTGCAATCTTGAAAAATCTAGTAACTCTTCTACTAAATGTATCAATCGGTCTGTTTCACCTGAAATAATTCCCATACCTTGCTTTATTTCTTCATCTGTTAAATGATCTACTGTTTTTAACGTCTCACTCCACCCTTTAATTCCTGTTAAAGGTGTTCGTATTTCATGCGAAATAGAGGCAATAAATTCATTTTTCATTTGCTCAGCTTTTTCTATTTTATCGGCCATATAATTTAAACTATGTGCTAACTCACCTAATTCACCAGGATAATCTTCTTTAATTTGCTCCTTTAATGTACCTTCTGCAATTTGCGAAGAAGCATGAATAATAGATTCGAGAGGTTTCACAAACGAATTCGCCAATCGTCTACTTATTAAAAATACGATACCTGAGATGACAATTCCAACTGAAATAGTAAACATAATAATTTCAATAATCTTTGCATTTACATCCGTTAAAACAGTCATATATTTCAAAACACCGATAGTTTGTCCTTGATGAATAAGTGGACTAAACACTTCTAACTGTTTCACGTTATCTTTCGTAGTAGTAACTTGATGATACATTTCCCCTTCTAGTAAAGAATACGGAATAACTACTTTACCTTCTACCTTTTGTCCACTGGACGACTGTATAATCGTACCGTGACGATCAATCAATTGTAATTCCGTTCCTTCTAATTGGAAACTCTCAATTATTTCTCCGCTATATTCTTGCAATCGAATAAAATATAGTGAATTGTATTCCGAGAAAAAACGTGTACTTGTCTTTGCATGAGATTCAACATATTGCACAATACTATTACAATAATATCGATAAATTGAAACTGAAAATGCTACTTCAAATAATACAAGCATTAGTGTAATGACCGTCATAAAATATAAAGTCACTTTCCGTCTCATCTTATAGTTTCCTTCCACACATATCCTTTTCCCCACACAGTATGGATAAACTCTGGTTCTGACGGATTACATTCTATCTTTTGACGTAACCGTCTCATATTTACATCGACTACTTTCGTCTCACCTACGTAATTAGTTCCCCAAATCATATTTAAAATTTCATCACGTGAAACCGGCTTCGAAGCCTGATTCATTAAATACTGTAGTATCATGTACTCTGTAGGGGTTAAATCAACTAATTGTCCACCTTTATATAATCTTTCTTCTATGATATTTAACGAAAACGGACCAGACGTGATTGTATTCGTTGTTTCTTCATGTACTTCTATCCTTCTTAATAAAGATTGTATACGTGCAATTAATTCTACTGGACTAAACGGCTTTGCGATATAATCATCTGCACCAATTCCTAGCCCCTGTACTTTATCTTCATCTTGTACACGCGCTGTTAACATAATAATGCCCATTTTTTTATTTTCTTCCCGCATAGCTTTACATACTTGAAAACCATCAATCCCCGGTAACATAACATCAAGTAGCGCTACAGCAACAGTATGTTCACTTAAAATCTGTAACGCTTCTTCTCCAGTACTAGCTTCTAATACATAAAATCCAGCACGTTTCAAATTTAAGACAATAAAGCTACGGATTGGTATTTCATCTTCTAAAACTAAAATTGCTGACATAATTCCCACCTCCCTACTCTTGTTGATAATCCGCTAGCGGTTTTATATATGCTTTTACTTTTTCAAATTTAGACTGCTTCGGTACTGCATATACGTGAGAAGCCGTTTTAACTGCTGCCTCGTATCCTTTTATTTTGAACCATTCTTTCCGCTTAAAAATATGGACTTCAAGCCATATTTCATTTGTAGTTACATCCATAAATTTTTGAACATCCGATGCTTCTTGCTGAACTGGGACAGTTATTTTTCCAATTAGCTCTTGAGGGATTTTGACAAAATAACCTTTATCTATATTGACATATCTTTCTTCTATCGGTTTAATTCCCTCTTCACTCCACTGTATATAACGTTCAAACATTGTGCTCTCTCCATACGATACCTCTTCCCAACCTTTTGGACGCACAGTACGAACAAATTCAATAATGCCGTCTTCATTAACGTCTTTACTTTCCACAACATAATCATTAAATAGATCTTCTTTCCCGTCTATAGGTAGTCCCTCATAATGATCTTTATCAAATTTCGCTACATATGTTATACCTGAATGAGCCCCCACTCCTGCATCAATTACAACTGCCTTTGACGTGTTAGAAATACGTCCCATTTGTATTCTTTGAATACTATTTATATAAGGATCAAATGTAACTTCTGACATTGTATTAAACTGCTCAATGAACTCAACTTTCAATTGCTCATCTTTTTTATAAGTAACAAGACTTATATCATTAAGGCCATTTTTATTTAAATCCTCTATAAATAACTTCGTATATTGCCGATTATAAATCTCCTTCATATCATCATTTTCTTCCGAAAAAGCATACATTACATGTTCTAAAGATTCACGACTTACAGAGATTCCAATTAATAACTCCCGCTTCCCGTTCCCTGTAAAATCACCGACTTTAACGATATCTATATCCTCACCATCAAATGTATGAGTGGACTTTAGTTTCCAGCCCTTGCTGCTTTCCGCATAAATAGCTAAATATATACTCCGATCTTCATTCGGTAATTTATAAAATACGATTGCTTCTTTTTTATTATCTTGTTTAAAATCCATTGACCAAATCATCTGTTTATCTTTATTAGACATTGGAGTAAGCAACCGATAATTAACAGGCAAATCTTTATCTATTTGCTCTCTTAATTCATTAATCCACTTTTCATTTGCAGGAGCTTCCATTAAACTCGTCGGAGCTTCAGATATTTTACATCCAGTCAATATAAAGACGATTCCCATAATGCTTATCCATTTCGGCATATGATATCTTTCCTTACTACAGATTTTAAGTATTTTTTTATACTTTTTGCTTCTCCAATATTCTCATACATATGAGTATAATTTTTCTAAAATAAAAAATCGTTACAGAAAAGTTACAATTGTATTCCCATAAAAAAAGATAGTGAGGACGACGTACGTTTACTTTACTTTACTTACTTACTTACTTACGTCGTTCGTCGGTTCGTACCGTAACTACGTACGTCTACTACTTACT